>CAZLEW010000007.1:10207-17827 GCA_964558635.1 uncultured Candidatus Peribacteria bacterium | reverse complement strand
ATGACAAACAAATGAAGGAGTCGATCCCCGATCAGTGGGGGAACTTTCCGCGAAAATAATTCTTTCATCGGTTGCCGAATCACAGTGATTCGGCGGTGAAAAGAAGATCACCCCTTCGGACAATTGAAAGGTGTCCATAACGAAGATCGAACAGTTGGTTTTCGTTTCACATAGAAGGGAGGTGACGGATCGGTTGGAACCAGAGTGCATCGGCACCCTGCGAAATCCAACCACAACGGGCACTAACCAGCCCGATACGCGCGACAATGTGTACCTTGAGGGCGGAAAATTGATCCGCACAACGTCGTGCTCGCAGATGTGCCGCAGGGGGCCAGCCCCCCTGCGGCTTTTTTTGTGCACAAAAAAACCCGGTAACCACAAGGGTGGTACCGGGCGAAACGCTGCAGGGGGAGGCCCCTTGCGGCTGTGCTCACTGGCGTCGTAAAACGCGATTACTTCGCAGGTGTGGGATTGTGCAAGACTCTCAATGCAGTGATAAATCTCGCCCAATCGAGGATGGTGATAGCATCAAAATTCTCTGAATGTTCAAGTCGGCCAATCGAAGCCAGTACCACGCCGCGGGCGTTCTTCACCCACTGATTCTCAGCATGGATCATCAGTACTTCCTCCCACGCGCCGTACTGACTCGCTGAACAGACAACGAAGATCCCTGAAATCTCGAGAGAAATCACAAATTCATCTTGCGATATCGGCACCCCAAGATTTAATGATTGGGTAGCACACACTCCCGCCGATCTATCCGCAGTCGCACTCGACATAAATACCCTCCTCCAAAAAAAAATTCCTCACTCTTTACGCGTCCGTTCGCGCCGTTCACGACGATTCTGCCAAAGAGCTTGGCACAGGGTACGCAGAACATTGCTCGTAGCAAGGAAAAACCGGGATTTTTGCATAAAAAACCCTCGCGCAGCGCGCGAGGGGGGCGACTCCATTCGCATCGGTATTTCTCCTTTTCTTAGCCCTCAAATGGCGTGAACCGAACAGTGTTCACATTCAGAATTTGGAGCCGAAAGACGCCGGCAACCGTATGCACCAGGAGTTTCCGAGGATCCCCTTCCTCGACAATTGAGGTGTAGGGAATGGCCTTGATTGTCTCCATCTCACTCCACTGGCGAGGCGTGCAACATACCACGCTCTCTTCAGCATGAACGATGCTTCGCTCAAGCCCGATTACATAGCTGCCGATTTGCCATCCAGCCCCCTGTGGAGAGAGGTCGAATTCACCTTCTCCTGGCTGACCAGGATCAAGAAGAATATGAGGACTATCGAGCGAAGGCGACGGGCCCTGTCTCTGAGGCATCGTTTTACCCCTGCGAGCAGGACGTTTCACATACAGACCGCCACGAATCGCTTTTTTCTCAACAACCGTACTCATCGTCGAACTCCTTGCGAATTTCCTTCTCCAGCGTCGATTCCGTACCGATGCCGTTGAATGGAAAGAACCATGAATATTATTCATACATCCAGATAAATGTCAATCGAAGTCTGCAAGCTCAAGATGTTTACAAAAACACTACATGCCCCCGACTCAGCCCATACGACAACCCCCATCGTTTGGAAAAGGCCCAGAAACGGCCCATACTCTGCCACGACTACTTCCCCACTCCTATGAGCAAAAAAAACGCCCTAGCCGCCTTCGAAGCCCTCCTCGGCGCCGATAAAGAACTCCTGGCACACCAAGCGCTGCTCTCACCGGCGTTTCTCCATACGCCGAGCATGCGCACCGTGAAGCGTACACTCCGCGATTCGGACCGCTCGCACGCCGTGCAACGCAACCTCTTGGCGCTCTACCGCCATGGGCGACTGGGTGGCACGGGGTACTTAAACATCTTGCCGATTGACCAAGGCATCGAGCACTCCGCCATCGCATCGTTTGGCTCGGTACCAGAGGCATTCGACCCCGAGTATCTGGCGCGGCTGGCAGTGGAGGGTGGGTGCAATGCTATCGCCTCAACCTATGGCGGCCTTGCCGCAGTCTCACGACGCTACGCGCATAAGATCCCGTTCATTGTGAAACTCAACCATAACGAGCTCCTCACGTACCCAAACAAGCACGACCAAATCATGTTTTGTTCCCCGTTACAGGCAAAGAACATGGGCGCCGTGGGCGTGGGTGCCACGGTGTACTTCGGCTCGCCCGAAAGCGGCAGGCAAATCGTGGAGGTCTCGAAGGCCTTCGCGGAGGCCCACGCACTGGGGCTCTTTACGGTGCTCTGGTGCTACCTCCGGAACCCCGCATTTTCGAAAGGCAAAATTGACTACCACACCGCGGCGGACCTCTCGTCGCAGGCGATACACCTAGGGGTCACGATCGGGGCCGACATTATCAAGCAGAAGCTCCCCACGTGCGATGGCGGGTTCAAAGCCATGAGCCAAGAAGGGAGCTACGGCAAGACCGACGACGCGGCGATGAAAGATCTTGTAACCAGTCACCCGATCGATCGCACGCGGTTGCAGGTACTCCACTCGTACGCAGGGCGGATCCCGCTCATCTCCTCCGGAGGGGCAGCCGGGAAGGATGATCTGAAGGACGCCGTGAAGGCCGCCATCATCAATAAGCGCGCAGGTGGCGCGGGGATGATTGTCGGGAGAAAAGTCTTTAAGAAGCCATTTGACGAGGCTATTGCCATCCTCCACGCCATCCAGGATGTCTACCTCCTGAAGGACATCACGGTGGCCTGATGGAGGGGCTTCTGGGCCTCACCCCCGGACCCTCTCTACCTCACCCCCGGCCCCTCTCCTGCACACGCCGTACGCCTGCCTACCGGCAGGCAGGCCCGCCCAGGAGAGGGGGGGCGGGTCTCAAGCAAAGCGGACGATGACTCAAGCAATGAACGAATCACTTGCTCGATGGACGAAAGGACCTTCCTGCGATCGCGGTATACTTCGTCGTTTGTGAATCGAAGAATCCTGAAACCCTTTGATCGCAGTATTTCCTCGCGCGCGAGGTCGTACTGCTGCTGAAAAGCATGGATTGGCCCATCAATTTCTATAACAAGTCTTGCTTCCATACACAGAAAATCAGCCACATAGATCCCAATCGGTACTTGCCTTCGAATTTTATACGGGAACCTTCGCATGCGAAGGTTCTTCCACAGGATTGCTTCTGCACGAGTCATACGCTTGCGCAAGCCGCGAGCAAAGATCAACGTTCTCCGTTTGCGCTGCAAGACAGTCTCGGGGCGATACATCCTCCCACCATAGAGTAGAGCCGTCCCCCTCTCCTGGGCGGGAGAGTAGGGGTTGCAGGAGAGGGGCTAGGGGAGAGGTTAAACGCCGTTCTCTTCACACGTGGAACAACACCCTGGATTAAGAGCGGGGGTGAGGAATCAGGGGCTAGGGGAGAGGTTAAACGCCGTTCTCCTTCCATGTGGAACAACTACTCGGTGTAACGGGTTGATGCGTTCACGCCCTAACCCTGAGGTGCTCCCTATTCACAATCAGCTGCTGACCGATTGCAAAGAGCGTCGAGATCCCCCAGTAGAGCGATACGGCAGAAGGAACCTTCCACGCGAAGAATCCAATCATGAGCGGCAGCACATAGAGCATGATTTTCTGCTGCATATCTTGAGGGTTATCCGGCTGATGCACGGCCTCATCGATTTTCTTCGCTTTCTTTTTATCAGCGATGAAGAACGTGAGCTTCATCTGAATGAACTGCAAGACGACGAGCAACGGCGCGAAGAGAAGGGCATAGGTGACGGTGAGATTGAGCCCGAGGAACATGGTGTCGAACGTCCACGCGAGATCATGAAAAGCGCTATAGAGAAGATGCTGCGAGAGCGCGAGATCCTGCGTATCGCGAATGACGTGATAGAGACCGATGAGCACGGGGAACTGCAGGAGAAGAGGTAGGCACGACTGAAACGGGTTAATCTTATTCTCTTTCCACACCTTCATAATTTCTTGGTTCATTTTCACGGCGTCATCGGCGTGCTTCTTGCGGAGTGCCTCGATCTGCGGCTGCAGAAGTTGCATTTTCTTTTGCCCCTCCAGCGAGTGCTGCGTTGGGATGAACAGGATTATTTTCACCGCAAGCGTGAGCAGAATAATCGCCATGCCAAGGTCATGCCCGGGAAGGATCGACCCCATGAGCACGAGAAAGTTGAAGAACGGCTTAATGATGAATGTTGTGTAAGCTTTTCCGAAGACGTTTTGATCAACCACAGCCACTGAAATAGTCTCGCGAACAGCACCAGATGCACTCTCGGCGTTCAGTGTCAGTTCATACTCCCCTTTTGTGGCAAATGCTTGGAACTTCCAAGGTGCGAGCGAAACAGACGCAGATGCTCCAGCTGGTATCTCTGCAGGATCAACACATGGAACGATCGGCTCCCCTGTTTCTACAGGCGACGATGCATCATCCCCTGTACCAAGATACACAATCGACAGAGGCGGCCGAGGGCACGTCGAAATGAAGCGCAATGGAGAAGACAAATTGTTCTGAATAGTGACGAGAGGATCTTGCCCTGGAATCAGCGTCGCATCTGCCATCGTTACAACCACACCTTGAGGGGCTGCACCCTGCTCTGTATCGCCGAAGAAGCGTGGAAAAAGGTACTGTGTTGTAAGAAAGACCAACAAACCAATAATAAGGAAATCAATGAGCCGAGAAGCGGGCTTTTTTGCAGCAGATTGGGTCATGGGCGAAGGTGGGAGAAAAACGCTACGACATCGCGCAGTAGCAGTTCGAAGGGAGCATCTAGACTAGCTGCGCGCGGCGAAACCAACAACTGCATAGACTGTCGTGCGGGGAGGGTTTCAATTGTCAGCCGAAGGGCCTCACGACACCGACGGCGCATGCGATTACGACGGACAGCAGAGGAATCGAGCGCTGCAGAAGCAAACGTCCCGAGATACATACCCTCAGCAAGTGGCCCTTGCCTCCCTTTTGAGGGTGGCGTTCCAGGCAACCATTTGATCACCATTGTCTGGCCTTTCCATGCCCTTCCCTTCCGTTGGATAACAGAATTCACTTTACGACCCTGAAGGCGGCGGAGCTTCACACAAGAAGTATACCTGGAAGACGAGTAATAAACGCACTATGCTCTGTACATGTCACTTACTCCTGACCAGGTTCGCCACATTGCAACGCTCGCACGCCTTACCCTCACCGATGAGGAAGTTACTCGATTCACGAAGGAACTTGGTGGTATCTTCACCCTTATCGAACAACTGAAAGAAGTTGATACGTCCAACGTCTTGCCGACGGCCCAGGTGACGGGGCTTGTGAATGTCTCTCGTCTGGATAGCGTCCGCACGGGTGGAACCCCTCCTGATGCCCTCCTGGCGACCAGTCCCCTCCCCCTCCGCGAACACCAAATCGAAACCCTCTCCTCCCACCCTTCCCATTCGTCCGCCTCTGGAGAACCAGGACATCTTCCGCATCCTCATTGATATGAACCCCCTCCACACACTCACGATTGCGGAGGCCTCCCGGAGGCTCCATGACGGCTCCATAACGTCTGTCGATCTCACGACGTCGTGCATCAAGAGGATCGAGGCGATTGATGGCCAGCTGAATGCAGTGATCTGCAAAACATTTGACCGAGCCCTAGAGCAAGCAAAAAATATTGATGCATCCCCTCGCGCATCTCGCTCGCCCTTGGCAGGGATCCCCTACCTAACAAAAGATCTGTTCTGCGAGGAAGGCATACCCACCACGGCGGCCTCCAATGTCCTCCGTAAGGGGCTCCACGGCAAAGATTACACCCCTCCCTATGACTCCACGACCACGAGAAAGCTGAAGGAGGCCGGTGCGATCAGCCTTGGAAAATCAAACACCGATGACGCCGCCATGGGCTCCTCCACGGAGTCCTCCTGCTATGGCCCAACGAAAAACCCCGGGGATACGACACGTGTTCCTGGAGGCTCCAGCGGAGGCTCCGCGGCGGGTGTCGCTGCGGACGAATGTCTGTTTGCGACAGGCACAGATACGGGCGGAAGCATCCGTCAGCCGGCTGCCTTATCGGGCTGCACGGGTCTCAAGGTGACGTACGGCCGCGTGAGTCGTTATGGCGTCATTTCAATGACAAGTTCCCTCGATACGATCGGCGCATTGTGTAAGACAGCGGAGGACTGCGCCATCGTGCTTGAAGCAATCGCAGGGCATGACCCCCTGGATGCTACAACACCCGACGTGCCAGTCCCCTCGTATAGAACCCTCCTGGACGGCTCCATGAAGGGTGTGCGCATAGGGCTGCCACGGGAGTACCTTGCGGAGGGCATTGACCCGGAGGTGGAGGCCTCCATACGAGCCGCGGTTGAAACCTTCCGAGGGATGGGGGCAATCATCACTGACGTTTCACTGCCACATACGAAATACGGCGTCGCAACGTACTATGTTCTCTGCCCCTGTGAAGTGAGTAGTAACCTGGCCCGCTACGACGGCGTCCGCTATGGCCGATCAGACAATAACGCGGACTCGCTGATCGACTACTATGAGCGCGTACGAAGTGGGGGATTTGGACAAGAGCCCAAGCGTCGCATCATGATCGGAACGCATGCACTCTCGGCTGGGTACTACGACGCCTACTACCGGAAAGCACAGAAGATCCGCACCCTCGTGCAGAAGGACTTCACGGAGGCCTTCAAAACGGTTGACCTCCTCCTGACGCCGACTGCTCCAAATCCTGCATTTCCACTTGGCTCGAAAACGTCTGACCCCATCACGATGTATATGGAGGATGTTTGCACCATTCCAGCGTCGCTCGCGGGTGTGCCTGCGCTGAGTGTTCCGTGTGGCTTTTCGAAGCATCGACTCCCGATTGGTCTGCAAATCATTGCACCAGCATTTGAGGAGGGGCGCGTGCTCATGGCAGGGCACCAGTACCAAAAAACAACGGACTGGCACACGCGCAAACCGTCACTCTCAGAATGATCTCTCAGCGTGAGAACCACGCAAAGATGCCCTTCTGTTGAATCTTGGAGTCCTTCGTGGAGACCTTTGCAGCAGGTTCCTTGGAGGAGGGGACTGACGCAGTGACAACAGCGTCTTGTAATTCGTGTGGTTCCGGGAGTGCGAGCCTCTTTTGAAGTGAACCCATGAGCATGTTTCCTTCACGGAGGCGGTCATTGAGAGCGTGAATCACTTCCCACTGTTTCTCGATTTGCTGATTTTTTAATGAGAGTTCGTTCTGGAGTATCCCGAGGATATCGCTGCGCGCTTCGGCAGTCTCTTTTTTAGCTTCTTTCAGGGCTCCTTTACATTCACGGAGGAGAACATCTTCCCGGATCTTCCAGGCGAAGTTCTCATCTTTCTTCTTGAATGCCGCGACCTCTTTGGGGGAGGGATGAATTGCACTGCGATCGGCGTGCGTATCATTCTCTGCGATACCTTTAATGAGGCGTCGGATCGTCGAAAGGGAACGACCAGTTTTTTCTGCGGCTTCGCTGATGGTGAGGAAGGGGGTGTCCATAGCCTCCAGTGTAGCCTCCGCGGAGGGTGTCGTGAAGGGCTTCATGCATCATCGCACCATCTTCGATTGAGAGCGCATCGAAACTTGCTCTCGTTATGGCTGCCTGGTAGTGTCTCCCCGCTTTCTGCACACAAAGGGACCGTAGCTCAATTGGTTAGAGCGCCACACTGTCACTGTGGAG
>CAZLEW010000007.1:2390-10197 GCA_964558635.1 uncultured Candidatus Peribacteria bacterium | reverse complement strand
GTCGCGGGTTCAAGTCCCGTCGGTCCCGCCACATCAAAAACCCATTGCCCACGCATTCGCAACCAACACACACGCACCCGCGACAATCATCCATATGGCAGCTGCAATGAGGATGGCACGTTCGTTCCGATATTTTTGAATGTGAGCATGTATCTGCATGTAAAATTATTATAACACATTTTTAGAATTTTGTGAATACTTTCACCAACGTGTAATCAGAAGTTTAAGTACAGCATCGGGTTCTTTTTTGTCCCATTCACACGGACCTCGAAGTGGGTATGAATACCCGTAGCACCATAGACACGACCCGTACGGCCCATTTTCGCAATCTCCTGACCACGTGTGACACTATCGCCATTCTTCACGTATAAGACCTCGTTATGGCCATAGAGCGTCACCACACCATTACCGTGATCAATCTCAATCACATTTCCGTATCCACCGTTCCATCCAGTTTCAGCCCGAATAATCGTCCCTGCTTCGGCAGCGAAGATCGGCCGAATATCACCCTTTGTTTGAATATCAAGTGCGTAGTGCCCTGGGTGGTAATACTGCGTAATCGAACAATTATTACACGGATTCTGGAAGATTCCCGCTGTCTCTTTTGCCACGGCACCTGTCGGCGCTTTCGGTGGAGGAGTTGTGGTGGGTTTTGCAGCGCCAGGAGTGACAGGCTTAGGCTTTGGCGAAGAACCAGGTGTGACGCCACCATCACTGGGCCGCTGCAAAATAGGACGCCCACCTGGAATAATAAGCTCCTGACCAGCAATGATCACACCACCTTGAATATGATTTTGATAAATGATGTCTTCGAGGGGGCGATCGTACAGTTCTGCAATAGCAAGGACCGTCTGACCACGCGCAACGGTATGGAGAACACCGTCCACCGGCAAAATAATGAGCTGCTGACCTGGCTGTAACCCAAGCCCAGGAGGGAATGAATTTGACCAGCGAACGGTATCGGGATTCACGTGATACTTCTGCGCGATACTCTCGATACTCTCGCCTGCTTCGACGATATGCAGCAAGCCCTCGCCGTATGCGCGGCGCGCAGTCTGGTCTGTGATGGATGATGTCTTCATGAGGAACCCTTCTTCGACGAGCAAGAACTGCGATGGATCATCGTTGCTACCCGATTGTTTTGCTAATGCTTCTCGAGGGACATACGGTGGAACCACTGTCCCCACCAAGAAGATGCTCACGCATACGATGCGGATGCGACGAGTGAGCCATTGGCGGACGGGGGAAGACATACTCGTTAACGATTGAATGCAGAAAGAATACGACGCATATCACCATAACGGTCACCAGAATGGAGCAAGATAGCTGCATACCGATGCCCTTGGTTCTCGAAGACCGACAGAAGACACTGCCGCGCAGCATCGGTGGTCCCTGTTTTTCCTGCGGTAATAGCATTGACCTGGCGAAGTAATTGATGCGTATGTGCGAAGCCGAGAAGTGTGCCACTACGACTTCTGACGCTGGCAGATTCAAGCGCAAGACGATCGGCAATAGCAGGGAAGCGAAGCACGAACATTGAAAGAATACCAAGATCTCGCGGTGATGATTGCTGACCCGACACATCGAAGCCCGTTGCTGAGCCGTACACCGTGCCGCTGAGCCCTAATGCCGCAGCTCGGGCATTCATTTTTTCCACAAACGCATCTTCTGAACCTGCGTCGTAGACCGCTAACGCCACCGCAGCATCATTTGCCGAATGAACGAGCATCGCCGTGAGCAGATCGCCAAGGGCATATGTGTCTCCGACTTGAAGCCCTACGACGTTATCGCGAATGAGACCTACAGCGGGAGCGATCTCTACGTCTTCATCCAGTGAATGATGCTCAACAATAAGCAACGCCGTCATTAACTTCGTGAGACTTGCCATTGGGCGTGACTGAAGCGGACGACTGGCATAGACCGTCTGCCCACTTTCAAGATCAACAACAATCACACCAGACGCCGAGAGACCTCCCGCGAGCATGCGCGGAATTGAACGACTGAGATCCGATGTGAGTGGGGGAGCAACGCGGAGATCTCGCGCCAGGGGAATGCCTGGGTCGCTCATCCCCCATATCGGAACGATACCGAAGAGCAGCACCGACAAGAGTGGGCCAACCATTGGGTAAAGTTTAGTGGAAGATCGCCTCTGTGCAACGGCTCATAGAATGATGAGATGGCTTTCTGAAGCCTCTTTGCAAGCAATACCCCTTGCTAACGGTAAATGATCCTGTCGTGCAAACGAAGATCCACGTACTTCGACGCATTCCCTGCATCTGCACTCTGTAAAAAGAGACTATATCGATCGATTTGATCAGTAATGGGACTGCGCATATCGAACCATAGTGCATGCTTTTTAGTTTGAAGATGAAATTCACGCGAGCGGAGGTATGCGACACGCTGAGTGATCACATCACCAAACTGCGTCCGAAGCGCTTGCTCTGCCTGCGCAATATGTTCTAAGACATTTTGATCGAGTAGATGCTTCCATGGCTCTGGACGTACACCCCAATCGACAATGCGCACGGCGGCAGTGCCAGAGCCACCCTGCAGAAGCGCCGGCGGGTAGGTGACATACATCCCATCGGCTGTGAGATAATCACCAAGTGCGTCGCCGCCTGTGCCTGTTGCAGCGGGAGAAATAACCCCTGTTGGGTCCACAATCTCGAGCATTGCGACAATCGGCTCGAGCACGAGGCGCAGCGCGAGCGTGGAAGGATATCGCTTCTCGATCGTTATGGTACGCACATCGGGGAGAGATTGTTCGAGGAGCGGCAACATATTCTTTTCGTTTACAAAAAGGAGATGCTCGCCAAAAATGGGCATCAGCGCATGTTGTACTGATTCGACATCAATACGACGATCACTTCGTACGACGCGAATTTCGCGCACATCGAACAGAGGCGAAAAAAGAACGACACCCGCTGCAATGATCACGATTCCTGCAATAATCCACGGAGAATAACGAAAAGCAATAATCACTCCCTTTGCCCACCGTTCGCGTATGCGCCTGATGAGTCGAGCCCAGCGCTGCACGGCATACTGACGTTGGCGACCATGACGACGACGCACAAGATCACGCGTACCGATCTGCACACGACGGTTGTACCGTGCCGGAAGACGTTTCGGAGATCGAAGCACGGCATACATCATAGCAAGACATTGAGAAAGAGCATGGAGAACGACCAATGATGGGTCGCCTTCTTCGTGCAAACTCGTATGATACGCACATGAAGATCGCGCTCACCGCCGATTGGATCATGGCCGCAGGCGGCGCTGAACACGTGATCCATGCCTTCGTCGAAGCATTTCCACAAGCACCCATTTTTACGACGGTCACTGCTGACCTCTCTGTAGGGCCGTTTGCATCTGCAACGATCCATACAAGTACCCTGCAGCGATGGTATCGATTACTCGGCAAACACCAGCCATTTCTGCCCTGGATGCCGCATGCGATGGAATCGTTCGATCTCCGCGACTATGACGTCGTCCTCAGTTCATCGCATGCCGTAGGGAAGGGGATCCTCCCGCCGCCAAACGCAATCCATGTGTGCTACTGCCATACACCCATGCGATACGCGTGGTTCATGGAAGACGATTACCTTCGTGATTTCCATATCCCTCATTTCCTCTGGCCACTGATCAAGCGGCGTTTAGAAACATTACGAGCATGGGATCTCGCAACATCGAAGCGTGTCGATCTTTTTCTCGCAAATTCAGAAACAACCGCACGTCGTATTCACGAAATTTACGGACGCGAGAGCATCGTCATGCATCCACCGGTTGATGATCACTTCTTCGATGTTCCTCTGCGCTCATCCACGGAAAAACCGTATTTTCTCGCGGTTGGTCGTCTCGTTCCCTATAAACGTTTCGACCTTCTGATCGATGCGGCTAACGCTGGTGGTTTTCATCTGAAAATTGCAGGATCGGGCCACGAGGAAGAAGCACTGCGAAAACGCGCAGGACCAACGGTAGAATTCCTTGGGTATGTGCCCGATGCGGCGCTCCCCGCGCTCTACGCCAATGCAGAGGCACTGCTGTTCCCGCAAGAAGAAGACGCCGGTATCGTGCTTTTGGAGGCTCAAGCATGCGGCACACCGATCATTGCCTACGGCGCAGGTGGCGCAGTCGATTTAACAAAAGCAGGTGTGAGCTCGGTTCTTTTTCCATCACAAACATGTGACAGTATTCTGCACGCGATCGACGAGTTTCGGGCATATCCATGGGCAAGAGCGACCATACGCAATCGTGTACGCGAATGCATGCGCTCAACGTTTGAAGCACGTATCACACACATCGTCACGGATGCGTACGATCAATTCTCTCGCCACACATTCACACGCACATGATCGACCAGCCATTCACCATTTTTCAACCCTATGCAGACCGTCTACGCGTGCGGCTGTATGAGCGCAGCGACGACCTGCACGGAACAGATGATGTGCAGCGACATGAAGGAATACCCGTTGCCGACGCAGAGCAACCACATGGCCCACGCACGGCGCGCGTCGACACTGCATGTACGACACTTGGCGTCGACGGACTTGTGACACATACCCAGGGGTTAGTACTCGCAACACGCGGGGCTGATTGCCAAATTTTTGTGGCATATGATCCTCGTAATTCTTGTGGAGGTGTGCTGCATGTGGGGTGGAAAGGATTGCTGAATGGTGCGATCGCAGGATTCATGCAAGAGATTGAAGGAGTGTGGGGAAGTGACCCCCGCGAGCTATTGATTGGAGCAGGACCATCCCTCTGTTTGGCATGCTCTGAGTTCACAGATCCGACACGTGAGCTCACGGGGATCGACCATCGATTTTTTCAAGGGAGACTCGCTGATCTGCGATCGATTGCGGATGATCAATGGCTTCGCGCTGGCGTACGCAGAACGAATATCGAACGACATGCAGACTGCACACGGTGCCACCGCGAACGCTGGTGGTCGCTGCGTGGCGGCGACAAAGAAGCACTACGAACGGGCAGTCGCAATGTGCTCACATTGTCGTTGAGAAAATAGAACCACAGACGTACTATTGCCTGTGCTCGGCAGTCGGCCAGGGCGGTATACGTTTCTTTCCTACTATTGCATCGGGATGCCAACTCCCCCGTGCCCGTGGGTGCGGGGTGCGGCCACCCACCTGGCGTACCAGGGATGCAAGCGTTACCGTCGCAGCCACTGCTTTGGCATGTAATCATGGGAAAACCAAGGTTTCCCCATGGGCCCCATCCTTCAAGGTGCATTCAGTTTCGGCAAAGCCTCACTGAACGCAATCCGCTTATCCCGCAGCCGCGGGATCGCGGTTCTTTGAAAAACCCTCGAGCATACGTCGAGCGAATGGCATGCTACAATCTCAAGCCAATGAAACCCCTCATCGAACGCATCCACGAACTCAACGCCCTCCTCGCACCGTACGCCGCGCGGCACGAAAGCCGTGGGCGGATGCGAGAAGAATCGCCCGACGACATTCGCATGCCCTTCCAGCGTGACCGCGCACGGATCATTCATAGCAAAGCGTTCCGTCGACTCGCAGGAAAAACGCAAGTGTTCGTGGCAGGAGAAGGAGACCACTACCGCACGCGCCTCACCCACACGATGGAAGTAGCGCAAATCACGCGCGATCTCGCACGCGCTCTGGGACTCAACGAAGATCTTGCAGAGTGTATCGCCCTTGCCCATGACTTGGGCCATGCTCCGTTCGGTCATAATGGCCAAGATGCACTGGATGAATGGATGCGATCAAAATCTGCCGTCGGGTTTGAACATAACGTCCAATCGCACAGGATCGTGACAATGCTTGAAATTCGTGGAAACGGCAACGGACTGAACCTGACACGCGACGTCGTGGATGGCCTCTTCAAACATGGCGGCCAGAACGAGCGAGGGGAACCCGTCGATTTTTGCCTCGAGGCACAGCTTGCAAACGCGTGTGATGAAATTGCCTACACCGCGCACGATACCGATGACGGACTGGACGGAGGACTGTTTACCTACGAAGAACTCCAGACCATTCCCTTCGCTAAACACGCGGCCGACATTGCGTGTACACGTGGAACATTCATCCGCAGCACACTGATCGACATCCTCGCACGCGACCTTCTGGAACACGCAAAGCACACCGGCGCATCGGGTGCGCCAACGATTGGAATTTCCGACGCACTCCGATCCGAATTGCGCCACTTGCGAACGTTCTTGTGGGAACGAATGTACCACCACCCAGCGATCCTTCAACGTATGGAACACGGAAAGAACGTCGTACGCATGCTCTGTGAGACCTACGTAACGCACCCCCCTCACGCCGTCATAGCACTCGAACACCGTACCAGCAGTAGCCGCGTAGAAGCAGTCAAAGACTATGTTTCTGGCATGACAGACAGTACCGCCATGGACGCAGCCACCATCGGTACGTAAACGAGGTATACTGTCGCCATGGAAATCATGAACCGATCCCTCCGAGGCATCCAACGTCGCCAACGTGTGTGGGCGGTGCTCCAACATGGGCGAGGTGCCATCGGGCGCGCGTTCAACCTCGGCATCGCCTTACTGATCATCATCTCGGTTGCAATCATCCCACTAGAATGGATTAGAGATTTTCAAAAATATTCCGCAACCATTCACGTCTTCGAAGCAGTGATCGTCGGAATTTTTACACTCGAGTACCTCCTACGCATCTACAGTGCACCACGTCGATTCAAGTATATATTTTCTTTTTGGGGCATTATTGATCTCGCCGCGATCGTACCGTTCTATCTGGGAATATTCGGATTAGAATATATACGGGCTCTTCGACTTCTACGACTCTTTAAACTCGGAGGAGTCGAACCATCTGCTCGATCAGACGAAGGCCGATCTTTGGAAGATGGCATAGGACTCTTGCCAAACGAAACAATCGAGCATGTCGCAAACAAGCATCCACTTGTGCTGTTCATCGGCGGCATCCCCAGCATCATCGCGATCACCGCGGCATTGAGCGCGTTTCTCGCTACAAACGGTGATCCGATCGGCATCGCCATCGGCGTCGCTCTTCTCCTCTTCGCATTCATTTTCTTCTGGCGCACGTGGCTCGATTACAGTTACGACGTCATCTACATCACCAACATGCGGCTCGTATTCCAAAACCAACATCTCCTCGGTCGCAGTATCAATCAAGTCGGATATGGCTCCATTACGAACGTCAAACCACAATATGCAGGGATCTTCGGTTACATCTTCGGTTACGGCACACTCATTATCGATACGGCCGCAGAGCATCCTGGGCAAATCGGGATGATGATGGTTCGTCGACATGAACAAGCAGCACACGAAATCATGCGACAAATGAGCGTACATGGGCACGTCGGTTCGATCGAACTTTCGTAAGTATCAAGAGTTTACCGCTCTCCTGTCTCGCGCATCGGCAGGAGCGGCAATGGATCGATATGCTCGCCATCGTGAAACATCTCGAGGTGTAGATGTGGCCCCGTTGTCATGCGTCCCGCACCTGGCGACCCTGGCATACCACCGCTTTTTGCAATCGCATCACCCATAGAAACATCGTCCCCCTCCTGCACCAAAAATTCCGTCACGTGACCGTAGAGCGTGGCGTACCCACCCGCATGCCGAATCACGAGCGAATTGAAACCAAGTCCTTGATCGGAAATTTTTTCGACGATACCATCCGCGACACTACGCACGATCGACCCTTGGTTCACCGGAATATCAATCGCCTTATGAGCGAACCCAAAACGCGCATGATAGGCGGAATCGTCATAGTGAGCAGAAATTCCTAAAGTGGGCTCCACTGGCCAATCAAATGTTATACGAACG
>CAZLEW010000007.1:0-2380 GCA_964558635.1 uncultured Candidatus Peribacteria bacterium | reverse complement strand
CGTCGCCATGCGGACGGCGTGATGCGCGCAATGCATACCCTTGGGCATTCCACAATTCGCGCATCGACAAACTGATTTCTGCTTCGCTACGTCGGCGATCGAGCAATAATGCAAGGAGTTCATCACGAGCGACGCGCATGTCAGGTGAGAGCTCAGCGTCGTCAAACACAGCGAGCTCTGCACGCAAAATATCTTCACGACGTGCGCGAATAATTTGTTCTGACCGCAAATCGCGTAAACGAGATTCGAGCGCGTGTACTGATACTGCAACAGGCTCTGTTCCACCCATTGCAGGGGCTGATACAACAAGTGACCACGCACATACAGAGAACACAGCAACCCCCATAGACAAGAGATACCACGCGGGCCTTTTTGTTTTGAGGTTCAGGTACATCAAGTCATTGTACCAGAAATGTAGATTTTAATCCATTCTTTGCACACGAGAATCGAGAGCCGGATGGCAGGCGCTGTAGGGATCGAACCTACGACCTTCGGTTTTGGAGACCGACGCTCTACCAACTGAGCTAAGCGCCTACGAGGGCCCATGAAGCCTACCGCGATCTGTGCGGATGGGGAAGCACGGATCAATAAAAATATTAAACAACATTTAACAAATTACGCAACATTACCAGGGGAGTCAGAAGAGAGTTTTTGTGCTATAATAAACAGATTTCATGCGTCAAACACACATACACATCACGCGCGCGAAGAGAACCGTCGCATCAACGGTCATCGCATGTCTTGTGCTCACGCTCGTGCGCGGGCCGATGGCGCTGGTGCCAATGGCAACTGCAGCGAGCACATTCCGGCCGACGATCTTCGTCAATACCGAAGCATTCCTCGCCATCGATGACGACGATACATCGGCCGACGTCGTACTGCGCTTCGGCGATACGCTCGCAAAAACACTCATCTTCAATCGCTCGCTCGACCGATTCGAATTCAACGATGATGTGTACGTCACAGGAACAATCCAAGCATCGAATACTGTCTCGGGTGCGGTAGTCTACGGTGCAAAGTCGCTGCGCAGTTCAGGGTCGCTCGTGTGGGAAGGTATTGGATCGGGTGGGAAGCTCTTTGTAAAAGAATTCTTAAGCGTAGGCAGCCGTGCATCAGGCAGTCTGCTGACCGTGGGAAGGGTGGGGTCAGGTACGAACATCGCAACAGCGACAAATGCCACGCTCTTCTCGACAGATCAAATGGCACTTGGCCAGCTCCAGGGTGGAGCGTACTTCGGTCGTGTGGGGCTAAAAGAGAACCAGTGGGACCTGAGTAATTATGGCAATACATGGACGGCGAAGGATTCAACGAGGAACTGGTACAGCGTTGCCATGAGTAGTGATGGCAAAATCCAGACGGCGATCGTGAATGGCGGGCAGATCTACATCAGTAGCGATTATGGGAATACGTGGACGGCAAAAGAGTCGAGTAGGGTCTGGTGGAGCGTTGCCATGAGCAGCGATGGAAAGATCCAGACGACGACTGTGGGTGGCGGGCAAATCTACACCAGTAGCGATTATGGGAATACGTGGACGGCAAAAGATTCGAGTAGGAACTGGCGGGGCATTGCGATGAGCAGCGATGGAAAGATCCAGACTGCGGCTGTGGGTAGCGGGCAGCTCTACACCAGTAGCGATTATGGGAATACGTGGACGGCAAAAGATTCGAACAGAGGTTGGTGGAAAATTGCTATAAGTAGTGACGGAAAAATCCAGACGGCGACCACGGCTGGTGGACAGATCTTTATCAGCAGCGATTACGGGAATACGTGGACGGCGAAAAATTCAACAAGAGATTGGTATGGAATTGCTATGAGCAGCGATGGAAAGATTCAGACAGCAGTCCCGTCTGGTGGACAGATCTACATCAGCAGCGATTATGGGAATACGTGGACAGCGAAGGATTCAAGCAGGAGCTGGCATAGTGTTGTTATGAGTAGTGATGGTAGGATCCAGACGGCAATTCATTATGGCGGGCAGATCTACATCAGCAGCGATTATGGGAATACGTGGACGGCGAAGGAGTCAATTAGGGACTGGCAAAGTATAGCCATGAGCAGCGACGGTAAGATCCTGACGGCAGTTGTGCAGAGCGGGCAAATTTACGTCTCCTACGCCGATTCATTCCAATATGGCAGCGTTGCGATCGGGACGGGCAGCGTGAAGGGCAATACGAAACTCATGGTGCAAGGCATCCTCTCGGGTGTGACCCTCTACGCAACGAAGAGCTTCTCCGGTGCGGGCCTGAGCGACTGTGATACAGGTGCAACATCGAAGCTTCTCTGGGATGCAACAACAGGACGGTTTAGTTGTGGCACAGATCAAGGTGCTGCATATACCGCGGGGCAGGGGCTCACACTTACAAGCACGAGCTTCAAGGT
>CAZLEW010000006.1:15187-18162 GCA_964558635.1 uncultured Candidatus Peribacteria bacterium | reverse complement strand
TCGATGTCTCCGTCCATGATCCCGGGAAGGTTATGAAAATTCTCACCAATACGATGATCGGTCAAACGATCCTGCGGAAAGTTGTAGGTACGGATCTTGTCGCTGCGATCGCCGGACTTCACCTGGCTTGCACGAAGATTCCCCTCAGCGTTTTCTCGTGTCACACGTTCATGCTCGGCTAATTTACTGCGCAGCATTTCCATCGCGCGCGCACGATTCTTTATTTGCGAACGCTCGGTCTGACAGGCGACGACAATCCCTGATGGTAGATGCGTCATACGGACGGCGCTATCGGTCTTATTCACGTGCTGGCCACCAGCGCCGCCGCTGCGGTATGTATCAATGCGCAGATCTTCGTTTCGAATGTGCACATCGCGTTCCTCTGCAACGGGCAACACAGCAACGGACGCTGCAGACGTATGAATGCGCCCTTTATTTTCCGTCGCTGGAATACGCTGTACGCGGTGAACACCCCCCTCATACTTCAAGTGCCCATACACATCTGACCCACTCATAGTGATAATCGCTTCTTTAATTCCCCCTTGATCTGACTCAGACACATCGAGCAGCGTTGCAGTCCACTGTTTGCGCTCAGCATAGCGTAAGTACATACGGAGGAGCTCCGCGGCAAAGAGTCCCGCCTCTTCACCCCCCGTACCCGCGCGTACCTCGAGGAGCACATCTTTTGCATCAAGAGGATCGCGCGGTGTGAGTAATTCTTTCGCTTTTTCGCTCAACGCATGAAGCCGTGCTTGCGCTTCTTGATTCTGCTCTGTAGCAATTTCTACCATGGCAGGATCGCTCAGTGCATCTGCGGCATCGGCAATCGACTGTTCGGCAGACACAATTGCCGCATACAGATCTGCCGCCTCTTTCAGCTCTGCCAGGCGTTTCCCGATACGTGCTACCTCTGATGGCTGACCGTAGACAGCAGGATCCTGCAACGAATGTTGCAAGGATTGATACTCATCGACAAGTGGCTGCAAACGGTCCTTCATAGTTGCCTGCTTACAGGCTCATCGGATTGAGCGCGTTGAACTTGTAGCATGTTTCTCCGACACCGTGATTCCAGAAAATGTCGTAGTCCAGGTTTCGCTCTGTGCTAAACGTTGCGCAGAGCTGAAATGCACTCACCGTCGGCTCGTAGCGATATGGGATGCCAGTCTCTGGATCAACAATCTCTGGCCGTTGATACTGTGCCTTCGAAAGTACATCCTCCAGCGTTAGCGGTAATGGATGCGGAAGTGCCGTAAATGGGCGCCCCTCCTTGTATCGGTCAACCCCAGCATATGCGATGTTATAAATCTCCTCCTGGATAAGCCGAAGATTCGAGACACGAAGTTCATCCATGCGCTTTGCGCGCTGCGCGAGCGGCGTTCCGGCAAAGAACATACCCCAGACGATGACACCGAGAACAAGAACCCACGCGCCAATGCCATAGATACGGTTCATGTTGCTCGATCGTTGTTCTTTCATCGGGAGTTTGAGCGCGAGGAAATAGTAGGAGAATACGCCGCCTGCGACAGCGAGGACCACACAGACTTTGAGGATGAAGCGAATAGAAATTTCACCTTCAAGGACGTAAAAGAGCAACGTAATGCCATCGCCTACGAGGACACCTGCAGTTACAAAGAGCGTCAGATACGTGAGCCAACGGCGAACGGGGCTCCATGCGCGTTCAGGATTCTTCGCGATATCACGAACAATCATGCTCGTCATCCAACTGAAGATGGGGAACGACACAATGAGCGTGGCGATGAACCAACGAATGAATGACGTATCGTCACTGTTCATGACGTCGAATGCGACATCCGGGAAGAGGCGGTTGAGGTACTCAAATAATAGCACCAAGACACTCGTCACACTCGCGCAGAGCGTCACAAATGAAATGAGATGAAAGAACGCTTCTCGCGCGCCGCCGCGATCCTCGGGTGCAGGAATCGGCATATCGAGCGTCGCCTCGGTTAAAGCTTCGACGATGTCTTTTTCCTTCCAGCCCGATGAGAGCAGAAGCATACGAATCGTCTGATGATCCATACCTTTCGAACGTGCATGAGCGATGAACTGTTGAAGGGTTGGGTGTTGCATACGAAAAATACTAGCACAAACCAATCTACGTAGCGAATAATGTGATAGAATAGCTCTATGCGCATCTTGGTTGCACTCAGCGGAGGGATTGACTCATCGACGGTGGCACACCTCCTCAAAAAGGAAGGCCACGACCTTGTGGGTGTGCGATTCACACTGTGGAACGACCCCCTAGCCCCTGAACTTGCCCAAATACTGCCCAGCAAGTGCTGCAATGCCCAAACCGCCATGCGCGCAAAAGCTACAGCAGAGGCGCTGCAGATTCCCTATCACATTATTGACCTCGAACAGGAATTCTACACATCGGTTGTCGTACCATTTTTGCAAGAATACACCGATGGTCGCACCCCTAATCCGTGCATCGGATGCAACCGTTCGATCAAGTTCGGGAAGCTCTTGGAACTTGCAGATAAACTTGGATGCGAACGAATCGCCACTGGTCACTACGCACGCGTGGCACGAGAGGAATTGCCAGACGGATCTGAACGACACCTCCTCCTTGAAGCGATCGATACATCAAAAGACCAGAGCTACTACCTCTATGGCCTGACGCAGGAACAACTCGCGCGTGTCATCTTCCCCCTTGGAGGCATGCACAAAGCGGATGTCTTTGCACTCGCACAATCGTTTGGCGTGCCATACGACGACGTCTCCTATACCGAGAGCATGGACCTCTGTTTTTTCCCCGAGAGAACCCCGGAAGCATTTCTCAAACGACATCTCCAAGCGGCGATACAGCCTGGTAACATTGTTCGGCGCGACGGCACAGTCATGGGGACCCACAGCGGTCTACCGCTCTACACCGTTGGGCAGCGGCGTGGGCTTCGCGTGGGGGGCTTAAAAATATCACTCGAAGTTGTCGAAAAGCGTCCGGCGACGAATGAACT
>CAZLEW010000006.1:13326-15177 GCA_964558635.1 uncultured Candidatus Peribacteria bacterium | reverse complement strand
GACAAAGAAACGGAATTGATCGAGACGATCACGCTCTCCGATGTCCGTTGGGTCTCGTGGCGCCCGCCGAATGGCGAGAAAACGCCGTTCGAGTGCCGTGTACGATCACTCAGCCCGCGGCTGCGCGGCACACTTATTACCGATGCAGCAGGAACGCGATTTTCATTTGAAACGCCCATAACGGCACTTGCACCTGGCCAATCGCTCGTCCTCTACCGCGGGGAAGAAATCATCGGCGGCGGGGTGATGGAGACTTCTGTCTAGCCCTCCCCGATTCCCACCAATGGGTGTAGAGTAACCCACCTTTCGACGTGCAACGACGGTCGAAATCTGCTATAATTCTTCGATACCATGACCCCCGAAAAATCTCAGATTCATCGCGCACGCTACGACACCGATGGGAATATCATCCTCTTTTATGAGAATACTTCCACGATGCAGACTCCCGACCCTGCAGTTGTCTCGTTTTCGGTAACGAACGATGCTGAAGCAGAAACAGAAGCAGAAACAGAAACAGAAACAGAAGCAGAAGCAGAAGCAGAGAATAGCGATCTATCAGTGGATAGTCTTCAGTGGGGGCTCACTGACGAACCACCAGAAGATATCTCGCACCTCCCCACTGTAGAACGTACGAACGCACAGCAACGAGTACAAGAGCAGCTCTCGACTGTACGAACATCGTGCGCGGCCGCATTGAGCGATGCAGAGCGCACCACCGTGAGCATCATTCATCACGTACTTGCTGAAGGTGAGAAGCAAATGCGAACGAGCATCGATGATGGCGTTCAGACATCGTACAACGCATTTGATGAGTTCCGTTCAATTTTGCAGGCATTCGGCCGCTTTGTGACGCAACCTGTCATCGTCCCATCCCGAAAGAAAAAAGTGAAGCACTACAACCGCGGAACGCTCTTCATACTCGATATTGCTCGCTTCGGCGGAACGTTTGCGGCGATTTTTGCCGTGCTGTTTTCCGCCATGAACTATCAAAGTTTCATCGCGATAGCATCTGCTCGTATCGAGCCGATCCTCGCATTCACCAATCTCGATCCAAGCACGTCCGTTGAACGTTCACTCGCAAAAAAACTTCGCGAGATCCCATCACTCCCGACTGCGGGTGATACCGAACAGAATCTCGCTCTGCATCTGCCACCTGTTGGCCCACCAGAAGATCTCCTCCTCATTCCAAAGCTGAATCTGCATGCGCCGATTAGAACGGTCTCGACGGATTCACTCGTACGCGAAGATTGGAAACAACTCGAAACTGATATTCAGCGTGGGCTCGAGGGCGGCGTTGTTCATTACCCAGGCACTGCCGAACCAGGGCAAGCAGGCAATTTTTTCATCACGGGTCATAGCTCGTACTTCCCGTGGTCCGAGGGGCAATACAAATCGATCTTTGCCCGCCTGGGTGAGCTCAACGTTGGGGATGAATTCTGGGTCTACCACGACGGCGACAAATACCGCTACATCATCGACAGCAAAAAGGAGATTCTCCCAAGCGACGTTACGGTACTTGATCAACCCGTGGGAAAGCGCATCGCAACAATGATGACCTGCACACCCGTGGGCACAACCCTCCGTCGACTCATACTTACCGCACGGGAAGTAGATCCCATCACTGGCGAAACAATGGACGTTGGCGCACACCAACAGCCAGTCGAGCGGCCAGCGATCAAGCTCGACGCGTTACCGATTTGATCTTTCATCTATGCATCTTGTTGGGGCATACTTTCTCCGTGCCGCTGTGGTGAAATGGTAGACACGAGGGACTTAAAATCCCCTGCCCGTAACTGGGCGTGCTGGTTCAATTCCGGCCGGCGGCACCATTCGACTTGCAACCCCTGCGAG
>CAZLEW010000006.1:5780-13316 GCA_964558635.1 uncultured Candidatus Peribacteria bacterium | reverse complement strand
CGCTTCGCTCGGGCCACGCTTTTTTAAGCGGTTCGGCGCGAATCGAATGACAGTGAGCGGAGCCATTTATGTACTCACTTCTGCTCCCACATACTCGCGAACATCGTGCGAAGCGTTGCACCAAGGAGGCGATCATGGATTTCGATGAGATAATGAGGGCGCGTGCGGGTGGAAATGACAACGATGTATTCGCCGCAAATCCAGAGTGTGGACGAAACTTCTCCGCCTTTCCAAAATTGCATCTGCCGGCGTTCGTATTTCTTGTCTTGCATCCTGTTTTCGATACCAGACTGGTTTGTAAAGAGATGCAGCACGATCTGCTTTGACATAGGCAGGTGCCAATACCAATCAACCCAACTTTCATAATCTTCGACGAAGCTGTGATCCTGGAATCCGTGCCAAAAACCATCGGTCTTTACACAACTCTCCGTCCATTTCTTCGCTTCCGAACGCATGTATGAATCGACACGTGCTTCATCGATGAATGTCAGCGTTGGCATGCTGTAATGCATTCCCCCCATTAAAGGCATTAATTCGCTTATCGCCGACTGCAGAACATGCTCCTTCTTACGAAGCGCTACTTGATCACGCTCGATGAGCGTTCCCAGATCTTCGGGCGGGCGCGCCATCCAGTACGTCGTTTTGCCATGTTCCTCACGAATGAGATTTTTACTCAGCAACTCTTTTGCAACGGAATACACCGTCGTGCGGTTGATATTCGTCATGGTCGCAACATCCGACGGCGAAATCTTCCCCTGCTGGAGAATCGTCAGATAGACGGTTGTTTCCTTCTCCGAGAGGCCCAATTGCTTGAGGAGCGCTTGAATCACCTCTAAAGTATATCATTTTGTTGACACTTCATCAACAAAAAACATTGGCTTTTTATAAACGAAATTTATAAATTTTTACGTGAAATACAATTGTTATTTTTGACCATTTCGACAGTTAAATATATAACTATGTCATATTTAATTTACCTGTCTACTACTATGAAAACTTTCACTTCTCTGTCAATGGTCACCGTTCTAGCGCTCGCGTCGCTCGGCATCTCCGTCATTACCCTCACAAGGGGCACGACACTCTCAGCATCCGTCGCCGACAGCTCCCTTGCAAGAATCCAGCAGGACGGATCGATGCGCGTCTGCTACGCAGTGTGGCCTCCAGCGGTCAAAAAGGATGCAAAAACTGGCGAGCTCAGCGGTCACGACATTGATGCGATGCGTTTCATCGCCGAACAAATCGGCGTGGAAATTGAATTCCATGAATCGACGTTCGGGAATATGGCGACCGCTGTTGCAAGCGGCGAGTGCGATATCGGCACATCTCTTTACATGAAAATCCCCCGCTCTGCGGTTGTTGCATTCTCTCGCCCCCTCTTCTTTGCGGGCAATAGCGCGCTCGTGCGTGCAGGAGACAAACGTTTCACTACGATCGAGGATGCAAACAAGAAGGGCATCCGGATCGCGGTCGCGACCGGCGAGTCGGGAGACATCTTTGCAAAAGCCAATCTTCCGAATGCAACAATCGTTCCGATTGACGTCGAATCATCCAACTTGTCGCGCTTCTTACTCGAAGTTACATCAGGCCGTGCTGACATCGGCATCGCGGATGCCGTGACAATCAAGCAATTCGCAGCGGCGAATCCCGGCACGACGGACCTCTTCGCAAATCGACCGTTCGACATCAACCCAGACGCCTGGCCCATGCGCCTGGACGATACGGCGTTCATTAGCCTCATCAATAATTCTCTTCTGTACATGGAAACGAGTGGAAAATGGGCGGAATTCGAAAAGAAGTACAACGCTCATTGGTTACACGACGTAAAAACGTACCGCGTTCTCTAAACCCATGCACTTCTGGAATATTCTTATTCTCTGGCAATACAAGCAGGTGTTTTTCGAAGGGGCGCTGGTCACCATTTGGCTGGCGCTTCTCTCGATCATCTGCGGAACACTTCTTGGCGCGATCCTGGCTATCGCAAAGGGCGGACAGAACCCTGTCTTCTCGAGACTCGCTCAGGGTTACACCGAAGTCTTTCGCGCACTGCCGACACTTGTTGTCCTAATTTGGATCTACTACGCATTGCCGAGCGTGATGAATATCCGACTCTCCCCATTCATGGCTGCAGTTATGACGCTTTCGCTACACCTGTCAGCATTCGTTTCCGAAACTATTCGCGCGGCAATCGAATCGATTCCGAAGGGGCAACTGGAATCAGGACTCGCACTCGGCATGACACGCGCTCAAACGATGCGTCGCATCATTGTTCCTCAGGCGATACGAACAATGATCCCGAATCTCTTTGGACTCTACATTACCGAGGTGAAAAACTCGTCGCTCGCTTCAGTCATCGGCGTGAACGAAATACTGCACAGGTCAAACATCGTCATCAGCGAAACATACAGACCTATAGAGATCTACACTGGCGTCGCCATTACGTACGCGGCGATCATCCTGCCGTTAACGTATTTCGTTCAACGGTACGAACGCCGTTCGTCCATTGGGATCGCCTATACCCCCCTGCGATATGACGCCAGCACTGAGCGTACGTGACGTGTGCAAATCCATCGGCGAAAAACGAATTCTTGATAGCGTGAGTTTCGATTTACAGAAAGGCGATGTCACCGTGCTTCTCGGTTCGAGTGGCTCAGGAAAAACAACGTTGCTGCGGTGCCTGAACGGCCTGGATTCAATCGAAAGCGGATCGATTCGCATTCGCAACAACGCCGAGATAGAGCCGAGAGAACTCCAGGAACGGATCGGCATCGTCTTTCAGCAATTTAATCTCTGGCCACAGAAAACCGTACTCGAAAACCTCATAGAGGCGCCGACGCTTGTACGAGGAATATCGCACAAAGTCGCAACCGAGTCGGCTCTGTCATACCTGAAAGAAGTCGGCCTCGAAGAAAAACGCAACGCGTATCCCTCGGAACTCTCAGGGGGGCAGCAGCAGCGCGTTAGCATCGCGCGAGCATTAATGATGGAGCCGGAAATTCTCCTCCTCGACGAAATCACATCCGCACTGGATCCTGAAATAGCCTGGGAAGTCGTGGGGATAATCCGCAAGCTTGCGAAGGAACGGCAACGGACAATGCTTGTCGTGACGCACGATCTTACATTCGCGCGCGATGTCGCTGATACCATTCTCTTCATGGATCACGGAACGATTATCGAACGCGGTGACCCCATCGAGGTTCTCGATAATCCAAAAGAAGAACGCACGCAAAAATTCCTTACAAAGATTACGTAGAGTACGCTTGAACCACCTCGACCACGTCGAGTCACTCACCCAGCAAACATCCATGAAAGACGAAGAGAATGTATCGGGTAGTAGATTTTGGTATTTCAATAAACAGCCAGTATTCACTATGGCGTGAATCTTTACCGCGATTACACTAAAGGCATGCGCGCCGCCCTCTTCACTCTTCTTTTCATTACAGCACCATTTTCCGTCTCTGCCCAAACTGAGCCATTCCCGACTTCTGATACGTACGACACTGCAACAGTGCTTCAGGTGCTGTCAAAAGAGCACGATGACGATGCAGGATTCGGACGAACGGTCCAACAGCTGCTTGTAAAGCTCTCTGATGGCACGCAAGCGACAATGGAAAATGCAGCTATCGACGGGCGAGAAAATACGCTCTTACAGCTCGATCAGAAGGTGGTCGTCGAACGCTTGGATCGCGCAGACGGAAGTGTGAAACTTCTTGGCCGCGAACCCTATCGTCTACCAGCCGTCGCCCTGCTTGCAGGCATGTTCTTTCTCCTTGCGATCATCTTCGCAGGGCGCACGGGTTTCACCTCGATCCTTGGGCTTGGGGTCAGCATCTGCATCCTCGCTTTCTTCGTCGTGCCTCGGATCGGTCGTGGCGACAATCCCCTGCTTATCTCATTCGTTGGAGCTGTCGCAATCGCATGCACGTCGCTCTACCTAGCTCATGGCTTTCACAAACGAACGACGATCGCGCTCATCAGTACCCTCATCACGCTCGCACTATCACTCGTCTTGTCTATTCTCGCCGTCCACATCGCACAACTCTTTGGTATGGGCAGCGAAGAATCAATGTTCCTGCAAATTGGCCCCCTTCAGGCAGTCAACCTCCGCGGGCTCCTCCTTGGCGGCATCGTGATCGGCGCGCTTGGCGTGCTCGATGACATCACAACCACCCAAACTGCCGCGATCAACGAACTCAAACGCGCAAACCCGCGGATGTCGCGTGTCGCATTGTACCGCGCAGGAATTTCCATCGGGCGCGAACACATCGCATCGCTCGTGAACACGCTTGCTCTCGCGTATGCGGGTGCATCGCTTCCACTCCTCCTTTTGTTCTGGAGCGATTCGAATGCACCATGGTGGGTTATTCTGAATAGCGAATCACTCGTCGAAGAAATTGTTCGAACGCTCGTGGGGAGCATGACGCTCATCCTCGCAGTGCCCATCTCGACACTCCTCGCATGTCGGTTCCTCTCACACGACGACTCACTGCCCGCGCACCTTCACCTGCACTGAACCCGCATTCGTCGGGTGACCGTGCGCATCCAACACCTGAATGGTTAATGCGCCTGGTTCCTGCGTTGTTTCAGTTGCTCCATGATCGTCGGAAGCATGCTCGGCATGAATCCCGAACGCTAACGTCGTCATGAGAGCCATACCCGCAAGCAAGAGTGCAAGTTGCACCATCGACTGCCGCAAGCGCGTTTCTTTATGGAGCGTTGGGATAAGATCCGTCGTTGCAATGTACAAAAAGTTCCCCGCGGCAATGGGGAGCAACACGAATTCGATGCCTTCGACACGCGACTGGAACACCACAGCAACCCCAGCCCCAACAATGGCCGTACACGCCGAAAGCGTATTCCATAGAATCGCACGCTTGCGGGTAAACCCACTATGGAGCAGCAGTGAGATATCACTCAACTCTTGTGGGATCTCGTGGAGGAGGACGGCGACAGTCGTTGCAATACCCACGGGCACACTCACGAGGAATGCCGTTGCAATGAGCATGCCATCGATGAAATTATGAATACCATCTCCGATCAAAATAAGGGAGCCAACGGGGTGCGCGTGACCCCCGTGAAGATCATCGTGTTCGGTGTGATGACAATGATGCCAATGAATGAACTTCTCGATGCAAAACGCGAGCATCATACCCCCGAGGATGAACGCAGACCCAACGAGCGGATCCCCTGCGTGTTCCATAACCTCAGGCAGCAGATGAAAGAATACCGTCCCAAGAATGGCACCCGTAGAGAAGCTCACCAAATATGTAAGAATACGTGCAATAATAGAACTACGCAGCGTCAGAACGAGAACACCCGCAAGCGACATCGCACTCACAAGGGCGACACTTGTAAAAGCTAAAAGGATAGATAACTGCATAAAGAAGGGAAGATAACGATACCATCGTACGTGAGACCCTCAGAAATAGGAAGACTCATCTGGTGAGAATCGTCACATTCTGCTACAATTACAGGATTTGCTGAACATCCTGACAATTCGGCCCTTACGATGGCACCGTCACTCGCTCACACAAGCGGGCGTCGGCTGGCTCGCACTCTCAACAAGTATCCTTGCAGGTTCAACCTTCAACGTCTTTGCGAAAATGCTCTCCATCAGTCTTTCTCCGATGTCGCTCGTGTTCATCAGCGAGTTTCTTGTCTTGCTCTTTGTTGTGTTTTCATTTGGGCTCCTCCCCATCATTCGAACATGTATGAGCCTCGGACGGTCAAACATTCTTCAGCTTCTCACGATCGGCTGCCTCAGTGGAATTATCGGACCTTTGCTCTGGTTTACAGGACTTTCGAACACGAGCGCCGTGAACGCAAACTTCTTTGGCAAGGCCGAGATGCTCTTTGTCCTGTTCTTCGCGTGGGCGTTTCTGCATGAGCGCCTCACACGTCCTCATCTCCTGGCTGCTGCAAGTATTACCACTGGCCTCGTGATCATCGCACTTCACGGATTTACCGAAGCCATTATCCCCCGCACGGGCGACCTTCTCATCATTTTCGCGACGATCAGCTTTGCTGCCAGTAACTCTATCTACAGCAAGTACTTGCACCATGTGCCATCGCATATTGCGCTCTGCTCGCGATCATTCATTGCCGTGTGCAGCTTCTTTCTCATCTCGCCCTTTATCCCCCACTCACTCTACAGTGAAATGGAACAGTTCCCGTTTGCACTCATTCCAGCACTTGTTGGTTTTGGGTTCATCTCACGCTTCATCAACAGTGTCGCATTCTATGAATCCATTGAACGACTTCCGATGTCGAGCATTGCTCTCGTGGGATCAATCGATGTGATTCTCTCAACAATCGTGACCTATGCGATGCTCGGCGAGTACGTAGGCTGGTATCACTTCTTGGGTGGGGCATGTATCATCCTTGGGACACTCCTCCTCGAGATCCTCCACGAACCTCGCAGCCATCACGCAGCGGAACAGCGCCAACAGCGTCACCGCATCACGTAATTATGAACTATACAACTGCAACGCAATACTGATAATCTTCGAGAATTCTGCGCGGGTTACATTGTTTTTGGGGCCAAATTTTCCCGTCACGTTCCCTTCTGCATCTGTGTAGCCCGACACAACGCCATCCTCAGAAGCTTTCGCAATTGCCGCAGAGTACACACCTGTTTTTTCTACATCTGTAAATGATATCGACGTCGTAGGGATATTGAATTCGCGTTTAAATGCTTGCAGCATCGTCATGACCACCTCCTCGCGCAATGCAGGTCGACGCACATCAACCATGGGATCACTAAATACTGCCCAACCACGTGCTTCTGCACATGCAACGTACGATGCAGACCATGCACCTGATGCCGTCACATTCAACGGAGGAAGGGAGCATGTTGTCGCATCGATCCCCACAGAGAGCACAGCAACCTTCGCTAATTGCTCGAGCGTCACTGGGTCTGCTGGTCCAAATAAGCCAGTGGGCACTCCTTGTGCATCACGATACCCCGATACAAGCTGTAATTCTGCAATACTCCGAACGTACGGAGCAAACCATTCTTTCAACGGAACATCACGCAATACAACCTGCTTCGCCCCAACACGAATGACCAAAAACTCGGCAATTCGATCGAGACGATCTTGTTCAATGAGAGAATCCGACGCCACATCAATGGTAGGAAAAAGCTCCATTGATTCATGAAATGCATTGGATGCGTCTGTCGTCTCTTGATCTGCAGAAAGATCATTAATGATCTGGAATGCACCAGAAAGATCGGGGATCACGAATCCTGATGCCGCCTCGGTAACAGAACTTATGACTGCAACGGAAAGCAACAATGACAAAAAGGTGTGATACATGCGTCTATTGTAGCGGTAACTCAATCCTATACCAGAATCGTCGAGATTGACGCATTGCGCAGCCAGGTGCAGACCACTATACTGCGGTCCTATGTTTGCCACATCTGACGATTTCGGAGAAAATTCAATGGACGATTCCGCTTCGGCCAATACGTCGAGTGGGAATTCGACATATACAGATGACGAGGAAACGCTCGTCACCAAAGAGGGCTTGAAGAAGCTG
>CAZLEW010000006.1:4543-5770 GCA_964558635.1 uncultured Candidatus Peribacteria bacterium | reverse complement strand
CGCAAAGAAGTTGCTCAACGGTTAAAAGAAGCAATTTCATACGGAGATTTGTCTGAAAACTCTGAGTATGAAGAGGCAAAGAATGAGCAAGCCTTCATCGAAGGGCGCATCATCGAGCTTGAGCGCAAGGTTAAAAATGCAAAGATCATCACAGAGCATGACTCAAAAAAACTCGCAAAAGAAGTAAACGTCGGTTCGTGTGTTTCTGTTCGAGATGTTAAAAGTGATGACGTTGTTGAAGCATATACCATTGTTGGAGCCACCGAAGCTGATCCCTTCGTTCATAAAATTAGCAACGAATCCCCACTGGGAAGAGCACTCCTTGGGCAAGTGAAAGGAGATCTCGTCAAAGTAATGACGCCGTCGGGGATCATCGAATATGAGATCACCAAAGTCGCCTAAGCACACACGCGTATGTCTGATGATTCTTCCGCGCAAACATCAGGAGGATCGTTGCCTATCATCGTTCCTGCAGATGTCCGAGCTCGGTTTGGCACACTCATTGATTTCATTATCGCATCGGAAAGTATGACCGATGACGAACGACGATATTGGATCGATATTCTACCGGCAATGAGTGATGAACAGATTGCATCGCTCAAAGATATTCTCGTACGCGAGCGAGACCAGCTCGCGGCCATTGACACCAAATATGCTCAAGACATCACCAAGCTCGCCGATGCACAAGCAGTACAAGCCACGGGTGAAGTACGTAAGCTTCGCAATCAAGAACGATCCTCGTCAGAGGCGCATGTGCGCGAAGATGAAGAAAAAGCTGCCGAAGGCTTACTCAGCGATATTCAGCAACTGAAGGACTCTTAGCCGGGAACTCGAACACAAGGCGCTCAATTAATGAATGTAGCTCCTGTGGCGCATCATCCGTCGCGCGATAGCTGCCAGTTTTCAGCCTAACATCCGCCTCTACGGCCCACGCGACTGCGCGGGAAAAATCTGCAAGAGGATACGAGGCAACGTAGGACTGTAACGAGCGTACTGCGAATGGATGCACGCCCGTCCTCTCGGCAATATCACGACCTGAAACACCATCATCGAGAGCCGCGCGCACAGCAACAGCGTTCTTCAACATTGAAAGAAGGATGGCCCATACACCATACGCATCGGAGCCACGATCTAACATTCGTCGTGTGTATGCGAGTGCCTCTGCTTGTTTTCCAGCAGAGATCAAGTCTGTCATGGTCCACACGATTCCTTCATCCGACGGAATCG
>CAZLEW010000006.1:0-4533 GCA_964558635.1 uncultured Candidatus Peribacteria bacterium | reverse complement strand
TACAGCCCTTCCCTGTACGCCAAGTGCGAGCTTCTGCACTTCTGTTACAAGCAAATCCTGATCATCCCCCAGGCGCTCGACCATCATCGTGAGCGCATCGCGATGAAACGAGACCCCTGCACGAGCAGCTTCGTTTTGTAACCATGAAAGAAGTGCTGGCCCACGAACGGGAGCAAACGTTGCAACTTTGGCAAGTTCCATCAAGCGCTTCACACCACCCAGGCGCTTATCTGGCGAAGGATCAATAATAAGTACGATTGTTGCAGGATGAATCGATGCTTCCAGTGTTTGAATTTCTTCCTTTGTTGATTTTGGGACGCCATCGATGACCACAAGTCGCTTTTCAACGATAAATGGCATCACACCAACTTCATCCAGAAGATCGCGAATAGTGACGTTCTTCGCATCGAAACGAACGATCGTATCTACCCCGTACTTCTTCGAGAATTCATCAATCCAGCGCTTTTTCTCGATACGAAGCGCATATCGATTCTCGCCTGTGAACAGCGTGATCGACGACATGCATGGAGTGTACGCGATCTGGGAGAGTCTGTGTGATGAATCCATGAACTATTTTCTACGATCGTCAATGGCGTGATGATTGTTAAAAATGCTCTTTTTGGGTACAATGAGGAGAAATGTTTCATAAACACATTCAGCCCTTCAGGCGCGTTCTCCTGCTTCTGCCACTTGGCATCGTGGCTGTCGTGACATCATTTAACCTCGGAACACAGACAGCCGATATTGTCCGAACCATCGGTACATCGTCTGCTACTGATACGCTGCGTGGCGACATCACACTCGATGGAATCGTCGATAGCCGCGACGTCGTCCTCATCCTCGAAATTGCCCAAGGTTACCGCCCAGCAACGCCAGCTGAGCTGCGTGCTGATCCCAATGAAAATGGCATCCTCACCGTTGACGATGCACTTCGGATTCTCCGAGAGCTTTCCCCATCCCACCCATGATGTGCCGAACATTTCGTTCACACATCGTGCTAGTGGCTGTGCTGACACTGCTCCCGACGTTCGAGCCAATCGTCTTTGCACAATCGAGCCCAGATGTCACATTTGAGCTGCGCCCACACTGCGAAGAGCGCGATCATGCAGCAGCAGATCAGGAATTTGGCGGAGAAGTTCCTCAGATCGATGGCATTACAGCCCTCACTGAAACGTCAGCTCTCCCCTGTCCTGAATTCGCCGTGCGCGATCCACTCAGCAGACAAACCAATCCTCTTCGTATTGGCGATACACTCGACATGGATCTCATTATTCACAATCCATCTGCTCATCCACTTTCGCACATTCGGGCCTGGATTGCGTACGATTCCACAACACTCGAAGGGGTATCGATCACATCGTCGAACGTCTTCCCGATCACAACACCAGGCGAAATGGATTTCTCTGTCGCTGATAATTACATCAAGCTCAGCGGTACATCAGAGCAAGCCGTCATAGGCACATCAATCGTACTCGCTCGCATCGTCATGACTGTGAAAGCTGCTCCATCACTTGGAACAATTCTCTCATTCTACGACATTTCTAGTTCAGATACTGCGCGCACAGCTGCAATGAGCGATAACGGCTTAACACGTATCAACGTTGCATCAAGCGTTCAGGGGAACCTCTCGGTACGATTTCAGAGTGGCAACGCATCGTCTGCTCGCACTTCGTCGTCCATGCAAACATCCAGCACCTCGCAAGCAATGTCTTCAGAATCACCATTCAACATGTCATCCGCTTCAACGGGGCTCACTTCATCTACTACGTCATCACCAGCAGTATCGATCTTCGCAAAATTGCAAGTGACGGCCGTGCGTGTCACAACGGAAGGCAGCTCTGCCTTCCTTGCGTGGAACCCACTCCCCTCAACGGAACTCGCTGGGTACAACCTCTACTATGGGTCTATTTCGGGGCAGTATCTTCAACGACGCAGCGTTGAAGAAACCAGCCAGACACTAACGATTCGCGCACTTCCCGTTGGGCAAACAATCTATTTCGCCGTTCGCGCAGTCAATACCTCTGGCCAGGAAAGTGACTTCAGCCAGGAAGTCGCCGTCACCATCGGGAACCCTACAACCTCAACCTCGCCACTCTCGGGGGCACTGATCGAAGGAGGTCCTCAAGGACATTCTCCTGAGACCGATGGGTCCGTTGCAGGTGCCTCAGGCCCAGGAACATGGATCATGCTCTTTGTTGTACTCTCAGCTATCACAGGCACGCTTCTTGCATTCCGCCGACAGTGGACAGCCGTTTCACCCTTGAACCAATGACATCCATCCACCCGCACTGGCATGCTACGGAGGAAGAGGAAATCGTCCCAATTCGTACAAAAAAGAGTGATGAAAAAGCACCAGTACGCGTATCGCGCTTGCCTGCGGCCATGGTGGGCATTCTTCTTCTCTTTGGTATTGCGATCGTTTCATTCGGCGGGATTCAAAGCCTTCTCGGTCAACTCACAAACCCAACACCCGATATCACGATCCACCTGAAGAACAGTGGCCCCGACCCGTCGCCAGCAATCGTCTCTGCGGGGCAGATTGTCCGCTTCGTGAACGACGACTCTATTCCGCATGTCTTAAGTTCAACAACGCTTCCCACTGAAAGCACATCGCCATTCTCCACACCGGGCATGTATGCAGGAAATGACTATTTTTATACGATTCCAACAAATGCCGCACCTGGAACCTATGACTACATTTCAGAAACAAATCCGGAATTTGCAGGAGAGATCGTTGTAACTGTTCCTGTTGTCACAAGCTCTAGCAGAGTCGCCGTTCTCGCCGTTTCGCCATCGTCCTCTTCCGCTGTGCCAGTGGCACTCCCCATTCAACAGAGCTCATCCATCAAACCACTTCCTGCAGGGATCATTGCCGTAAACCCGCATGTTGTGGGTACAAAGAAACAATCCTCCAGTACCAAGCAGGGTGTCACGCAACACAAACCAACGAAAAACACAGAAAGCGGACCTGCTATTTGGATCGCTGTGATGTGCGTTGTCTTGGCATCTGCCATCACTGCACAGAGGGCATGGAGAGGAGTTTAACCGTAACAGAGAGATGTATCGATGGCACCCTCCTGCAAAGAGGGAGTTTGAATGTGCTACTTTACAATAAATCTTGACTGAAACAATTATCAGCATACTGTACCCGCACTGTACTTCTTCCATTCTTTTTATGAACGTACTAGCTCTCAAAAAGGCAGTGAGCGCACTCAGCGTTCTTGCATTCATCGGTCTCTCTCTTCCGACGGTATTAGCACAAACAGTGCCCCCGACGGTGCAAATCATCGACAATGCTGCAACGACTGGTTTCGCAAAGACTGGCACCTGGTACACAGCAAACGATAGTGCTTCCTACGCAGGAAAGTACCTCTACGCGTTCAATGGAACATCCGCGACGAAAGCCACATGGACGATTGCGAACCTCACGCCCGGCCAATACAAAGTCTCCGTGACGTATCGTCCGAAGAGCTACTTTTCCAAGGCTGCTGAATTCCGCGTGTTCGACGGTGGTGTTAGTGGCAAGGATCTCGGTGCGACAACCGTGAATCAGACTGTTCGCGCCTCATCAGGTGACATTAACGGCACGCCGTGGCAGACGCTCGGTGTTGCCGGCGGGCACTTCGCCGTCCTCATGAATAGCCTCAGCGTGACGCTCGTCGCAAACTCCAGTGCATGGGTGCAAGCGGATGCCGTGAGGATCGAGCGCGTTGGAAATCTGACAGGCGAAGAGATGCTGAGAGATTTCGCAACAACTGGCAGCGTGTCGCCGCTACCATCCGGTGGAGAAGGAGAGGGACCAGGAATATCTAATATCGACGTTTTCGTTGCCTATACGTCCGACCTAGCAAGTAGTCTCGGACTGACTAAAACACAAACAGAGTCACTCATTCGTCGCAGCTTTACCTGCAACGTGAGTGTTGATCCCACGTGTTTGGTTGTCAAAAATGTACCGATCAGCGTCAATGGCATCATGCGTGCGAGCGGGGTTCCGATTAATTTTACGATCGTTGGCTTTTATCCATTATCGATTGCAAGTATCGATAGCACGAGCGATATGCTGTTCACAACGCAGATCAGTGAACACATAGAAGAACTGCGTCGCATCAACAATGCAGACATCGTTGTAACAGTCGCTCCCACGAGTCCAAAGACGTCATACATAGGCCTGACAAGTGCGCCAGATTTCAATGCAACGACGACCTTCGATACAGTTATATCGTCTACGAATAAAAATTCACTCATTGCGCACATCCAGAATGCAAATTTCTCCGCTCACGGTGTCGTACGAGCCATGAAAGGTGACAATGCATTGCTTGCGATGACATTTGCTCATGAAGTTGCTCACATATTTGGGATGGGTCACGAAATCCAAACAAATGAGACGACTCTGGAGCCATGGAGCCATGCGTTCAATATCGATGGTGGCGTAAAAACGATTGATACTTCTGTAGCTACAGATGGAACCTCTGTAGGATGTCCCATGCTCGGATGTACACTTGTCCCACTGTTTTCTAGTCCGAATTTGACTAC
>CAZLEW010000005.1:0-21813 GCA_964558635.1 uncultured Candidatus Peribacteria bacterium | reverse complement strand
ACAGGTTCAAATCCTGTCCCCGCAACCAATAAATCATATGGAAGGCGAATTTGTCGTATACATCATAAAAGGACCGAAGAAGCGCTATATCGGATGCACTTCAGATTTGCCGCGTCGCATCGATGCTCACAATAAAGGTCTGTCGAAATTCACAAAAACCAGAGGGCCGTGGATACTAGAATGGAAAAGCATCCCACTCACCCACACCGATGCATTACAGTTGGAACATATATTGAAGAAGCAAAAAGGTGGCGATGGATTACTGAAAATCATGCAGAAATACGACCAAAGCTCATAATCCCGCGGCCGCGGGATCACAGGTTCAAATCCTGTCCCCGCAACCATTCAAATCTCTACACTCGCTCATAGCGAGCCTTTTTCTTTGAAAACAAACCAAATGACCCTGAGTCTGTCGAAGAGCCATTTTTAAGGCAATTTTTGACTTGCGCACGGAGAAATCTTCGGTAGAATCCCCGTACCCTATGGCACACAAGAAAGCTGGTGGCACCTCTGAAAACGGCCGAGATAGTCGGGCGAAACGTCGTGGCGTAAAACGCTTCGGCAGCCAGGTTGTCCGCGCTGGGGAAGTCCTCGTACGCCAAAAGGGCACGCTCTTCCATGTCGGGCGAAATACCTACATGGGCAAAGACTGGACGATTCATGCCTCCGTCGATGGCAAAGTCGCTTTTTCTCGCAAGAAGCTCTTGTCCTTCACGGGGAGCCGCCACTGGGCGACACTCGTGCATATCGAACCGAAATAAGATATAAGAATACAGAATGAAGGATTGGTGTGTTTTCATTCTCTTTTCTGCTTTCTGCTTCTGTCTTCTATTCTATGATGATGGACCTCGGTTCTGGCCCAGGCGAAAATATTGCACCCGATGAAGGGGGTGGTGGCGGTGAGGCACTCAGTGAAGAGGCGAAAGCCCGGTTTGCCGGTGCGGCAGCCGCACAACAACAAGCTCGTAAGGATGAAAAGAAGGCAAAGAAGCGTGATGATGGCGTAGCGCAGATGATTTTACACTTCTTGAGCGACACGCAACGCACACACCTCGCGACGCTTATTTCGAGGCTCGTCAGCCTGAATTGCCCATCACCGTTCCTCCTCGCGATCCTCTCGCTCGTCAACGTTGAATGCGCAAAGGTCGTGAATGATTACCTTGCGGAACACAACGTCACAATTCCCGATGAAACCAGGTCGCTTGCGGTACAAGAAACTGCGCTCGATGCATCATCGAACGCACTGCTTAGCCAGTGGATTCTCGCAATGGAGTTGGTCCTCGCAACGAATCCGGAACACATCCTGAAAACATTACTCGTCGAAGAAGGCAATATCGACGGGACCGTGCTGCAGCTTACGACGTTCGTCCTCGAAGAATTCTTGAAAGGACATGGCAAGGCACCAGCATTTCCCGATCTTCAACGTGTCACCGTCGGCATTCTGCAATCGGTCTTCGAAAGCTACATGCACTTGGCGCCATTGCCGAGTGGAGAGAAGAAAGACGAGGAATAATACGCACTATTTTCCCAAAAGATATTGTTCGATCGGGGTCTGCTTCTTGCCGTCAATCTGTGCGTAGAACCTGAAACGATCCACTGGAAGCGTAATATCCACATGGCCAAGTGTCTTGAAAATTTTCTTCTTCTCCACGAGAAAACGTTGCGGATGCTCGATGAACGCAAGCGTGATATGTGGATGAAACGGATTATCTGGACCATTCGCCCACGGACATTTCTTTTTCAATACTGCGAGCTCAGGACTGAACGCGACAGAGAGATAAAGCACTCGATCCCCTTCTTTAGACCCGAACGTTTCAACATCATTGATCGAAAGCGCAAATGGCTCAGTGCACGCCGCAATCTTCGAAAATTGAGCGAGCGCTTGTGTATGCTCAATTGGGCTCAACTCCTTCCAGAAATACAACGTGAGGTGAGGGGTTTCCGCCGATTGGAAACGTAAAAATGATTCCCATGGTCGTAGTCGCCCCTGTAATTCTTGAAAAGCCTCTTTAGCTACGCCTTCGAGTGGAATTGCGATGAATGCTGATTGTAAGGCGTCCATTCGCGCATCATACATCAGTCTCTCTTCAAAACACTCAAAAAAGCCTCCTGCGTCCCCTCGGCGCGGCTCCCACCTTCGTCCGTTCGCCTAGGATAACGGAACTACGGATGGGCAGGCGGGATGACAATGTTATTTTAATCTCTCTTTAATACACTTAAGAATGCCTCTTGGGTAATCGTAACCTTACCCATCTGTTTCATGCGTTTTTTGCCTTTTTTCTGCTTATCGAGCAGCTTATTCTTGCGCGAGACGTCGCCACCGTACAGGTAGCCCGTCACGTCTTTGCGCATAGCACCAATCGTCTCACGTGCCACAACTTTCCCGCCAATTGCCGCTTGAATGGCAATTTCAAACATCGCTTTCGGCAATACTTCTTTGAGTCTCTTGCACACAACACCCCCCACGCTGTGCGATTCGCTGCGATGCACGATCGTCGAGAGTGCTTCCGCCGGTTCGCCTGCAAGCAGAATCTGTAACTTCACCAAATCCCCGCTTCGATACCCAAGCGGCTCATAACTCATGGAGCCGTACCCTTCGGTCGATGATTTTAACCGATCGAAGAAATCGAGCACGATCGCCTGGAGAGGCACTTCGAACTTCAAGAGCACACGCTCTGTATCGAGGTATTCAAGCGCTTTCTGCGTGGCGCGACGCTCCTGGAGCATCTGCATGACAATCCCGATATCAACGTCGCGACAGACCACCTCAAGATCAACCCACGGCTCACGGACCTCCGCAATAATCGCTGGATCCGGAAAATCCGCAGGATTACTAATACGTGCGGTATCGGGCTCGTCCATTTTGAGGAGTGAACTGCGTACGTACTCCGCAGGATTTTTCGCAAGGAGTTTCACCTCATAGAGCACGCTTGGCGCCGTCACAATGAGGTCACAGTTATACTCACGCTCAAGGCGCTCTTGCACGATCTCGAGGTGGAGAAGCCCAAGGAATCCACAGCGGAAGCCATTACCGAGCGCTGCATTCTGCTCGGGCTCGGTCGTGAGTGCAGAGTCATTCAATGTCAGTTTCTCAAGGGCGTCACGGAGATCCGGGTATTTATCGGCCTCAGTAGGGTAGAGCCCCGCAAACACCATCGGCTGCACCTGTGTGTAGCCCGGCAGCATCTGCAACTCTGGCGACGAGGCCATCGTATCACCCACGCGTACGAGCCGTACGTCTTTCATCCCCGAAACCACGTACCCGATCTGACCGGCAGAAAGCTTCTCATCTGGAACATAATGCGGTGAGAAGTGCCCGACCTCCTGCACTTCAAATTGTGTCTTCTGACCAAGGAGATGCACTTTCATCCCCTTTTTCATTTCACCATCGATCACGCGAATGTACGCGATAGCGCCGCGGTATCCATCCATGAATGCATCGAAGATGAGCGCACGAGCGCCGTGCGCCGTTGCGGGAATCGTCGGGGCAGGAATGCGAGCGATCACCGCATCAAGCACTTGATCAACGTTCGTCCCCTCTTTGGCGGAAATACGAAACACATCCTCCGCTGCACATCCGATGAGCTTCATTACTTCCTCGGTCACGCGTTCAGGATCCGCCGCAGGGAGATCAATTTTATTGAGTACGGGGATAATAGTGAGATTGTTCTCCAACGCCATCATCAGCACCGCAATCGTCTGCGCCTGGATTCCCTGACTCGCATCCACAAGCAAAATTGCGCCTTCGCACGCGGCAAGACTCCGTGACACTTCGTAGCGAAAGTCCGTGTGACCTGGCGTATCAATCAGATTGAATTCGACCCCCTTCCACTCCATCCGTACCGGCGTCAGCTTAATCGTAATCCCCCGTTCACGCTCCAAATCCAGCATATCAAGGGTTTGGCTCTTCATTTCACGCTTCTGCAATGTCCCCGTCAGCTCAATCATACGATCGCTGAGGGTCGACTTCCCGTGATCAATATGCGCAATGATGCAGAAGTTACGAATGTCCATAATTAGAAGAGTGCGCGACCTGTCCGCCGTAGCTCCAGAGAGCGAAGGTGGATGATGCTTGCCACGGCGTAGCATGCAGCGAAGCCGGGCAGAAGTTACGAATATCCATAGAGACCACGCTAGACTAGCAAAAATGTACATCAGTGGATATACCACCCAATCGTGGTTTTATCGCATTATTGTGCACTCTCAACAAACGCCTTCATGTCCTTCACGAGCGTGTCGTACGTATGATCGAAGAAACGCCCGTTGTAGATAGGAGCCTGAGGACTCCTCGAAAGCATATCAAACAACGTCGAGAGGAATGCTTGGCGCTTGGAATCAAGGCACTTCTCGTAGAGTCTCACCATTTCCACCGTGAACTTCGACCGCACTTCTTCTGCATACTTGTCCCAACTCGAAGAATACGTCGCCATTTTCGTCAGCCGTTCAATTTCGTGGCGACGAACATGCTTTAGGAACCCTTCATCCTTCGCTTTTGGATGCCCCGTAACGTCGATTCTTTTCGTGAGCACATCGCGAATGAGTACTTGGTCGGCGGCTTCGAAATGTTTCAGATTCGTAAAGGAAACCTCGTAGGGGTAGTCCTTGCCATCCTTCGATGCTGTAAAACGAGAGAAATCCCACGTCTCCGGCGAGAGTACACCACTCGTTTGGTTGTTTGCTCTGATAGTAGGGGGCTCTGGATATGCAGGAACATTCGTTGTCACTTCCAACCCGTTGAACATCGACCGGAAATCGCCTCCCGTATCTGACACGATACCAAGACGGTCGTCGACCGTAAGCTCACCCGGCACATACATCATCTCAGTCCCCATTTTTGCGCGCTCCAAAGCTTTTTGCCGTTCCGTTGTGCGCGCGTCTGATTCATCGGCACGTACGGGGGCGGCTTGTCGCCACTGATCCATACGAACCTGTACCTTCTTCTTCAGAGCTTCACGCTCACGCGTATCTCCCTCTTCGCGCTCGACTTCCGCCGTGCTGATGTTTTGTAGCAACACGTCGATGCCCGGCTTCATCTGAAGGGTACGGATGTCCGGAAATGTGAAAGTACCTGACGTCACGATCGACCCGCTGATTCCTGCGACGCTACCGCCGACATTCGCGATCTGTGCGACAGTCATCTCTTTGGTTTTCGGATCCCGAAACACGAACGTTCCAAGCACCGCGAAGTGAGTCGTACCGGACTGAAGGCTTTTCCCTTCAAGGAGCACCGCAACAACATCACCAAGATCACCCTTCAGCCGGTTCGCATCGTTGAAAAGCGACATGCATTGCCGTGCATGAGGATGGTCGCGCGTGAAGACAAACGCAGAGGTTTCGAGATACTTCTCCAGGCGCACATCCCGCGACATGGCCGCCCGCTTTCCCAGAATTCCTTTCTCTCCTTCAAATAATTCCAGAGCGTCGCGCGTGATGTGGTCGCGCAACGCCTGCGGCGTCTGCTGCTTGGATGATACGCCGAGCACGTTGAGGAGCGTGAGCGGTGGACGCAGGGACTTCTTTCCTAATTCACTCCGGATGTTGTCCGACGCCGCTAAAGCGAATGACACATCGTAATCAATAGTAGTGCCATATCCGACTGGATCGGACAAATTGTTCACCACCTGATCGGTCATCAACCGCATATGGTACGGCACGCCTGGCCACTTATCATGTAACTTCTTATTCTCTTCTTCCTCAATCGTTCGAGCGTTCGTGATCCCGAGCCGAATACGCATCGCTTTGTCCGCGACGAACGCCGTGCGTACCGCATCGGGATCGGCAAAGTTGATCGACCCCTTCATACCAGGCTGATCGGATACGTCGACCGAGAAATCATCGTACGCCACCTGGGCATAGAGCGTATCGACGATATGCTGGATGCGCGTCGATCGTGACGCCTTGAGCCCACTCTCTGCGAGTGGTTTGCCCATAATCTCCGCAGAACCGGCCATCGTGATAGACGAATCAATGAACGCCTTCATACGAGGGTCCTGCTTCTCGGCAGGCAACGCCGCATAGCGCTTCTGTAGATCGAGCGCATTCACGTAGCGTTTCTCTTTCATGTGCGCGACAGTGACTGCGATTGCTTCACGGATAGCGGAGCGGACATCGACCTCGCTCGTATCGGGCGTTTCACCGCGGAGTCCGACGGTAGGAATACTCGGAATGTAGCTATTGCCCGAGATCCTGCTATCTTTCGCCTGATCCCACAACACGTTTCCCTTGGCCGCCTTGTACACACGCGCGTGGAACACTTTCAAGAACACATCTTCGAAGTCTCCCTTGAAGAACTCATCCATCGAGAGCGCGCTCATACCACCCGGATACAATTCCTCTCGGAGTTCGGGGAACTCACGCAGTTCGTCGTGCAAGATCGCGAAGACCATCTTCGTACGGATGTCACGCTTATTCGCTTCGGGATCATGTGTCATACCATCTGTCAGCATCGCTTCAGACGTGGTCGAAAGGAGCTCGTACGGCGTATTGCCAATACTTTGCTGCAGAGACGACCGTTCTTGGATTTTCTCCTGACCGACGTCGACCTGCACGCTTTTCGACGCGAGCTTAGCAACCAACCACGGCGGGCACTTCGCTAAGAATTGTCTGTTCGCAATCTGGTTCGCATGGTACTGATACGTCTCAACCGCCACTTCGACCATGAACAGAGTAGGAACGGCCCGTGCGACCATACGTCCGCCTACTTTCGCCGAAAGGCGTGCCGCGTTCACGAGGTACGCAAGTTCCGTTGCCGACGCAGCAAATCGGACGCCAGCGGCGTTCGTTTTGCCGTCCATCACGCTTTCAAATTCTCTGACCGACACTGTGCACTTCACGCCGTCATGTTCGTAGGTGTACATATCTTCCCCTGCATCGTGATCCTCTTGAAATCCCGAAGCCCGGAGTTCGCCAATCATACGCATGCGATCCGACCGCACGCGCTCAGCTTGTTCGCTCCATTCCTGGTAATCAAGGTAGGTACGAGCACCCTGAATTGCCACGAACGGTGCTAAACGCGAAGTACTTAGGCGATACCCGGCTTTCACGCCGTCCACCGCCCACCCTGGGGTCTTTGACAGCACGTACGGCGCAGCCAGAGCACCGCCGTAGAGCACAAGCGAACTGCCACCGAGGATCATGGATAATTTCCCCCAATTCGCCTGGACGATGTTCCTATCGGCGATCAACCCAAGACGTAAATCGACCAAGCGATCCATCTCGCCAAGGAAATCGTTGTAGGAGCTCTGAAACGTATTAGAATCGGAACGAAGCTGCCCGTGGAGCAATGCATATGCCGTCGCCGTGTTCACGGTAACTTCGACACCGTTGATGTGGACGTTCTGTCCAAGTGGACTGGTATCAAACCGTTGGGAGCCGAGCACGTTCAGTACTTCCGGCTGCACACGCTCACCGATGGCGTCGGCCGACTTCGGCAGTGTCCGCAGGAGTTCCAACGTCTTCTTCATTGCTGCAACGCTGCCGCCGTCGCGAAAACGAAGTACAACAGCCTGAACGCGCTGCAACTTCTCTTCTTTCGTCGCGGGTTTGCCATCCGCCGTCACGCCACTATCGAGCGATTCAGCCAAGTAGAGCGGAAACACTTCGTCAAACCACGTGTTCATGCTCTTCGTTGCCTCGTTTTCCGGGACAATACCTTTAAGCGTCATGAGCGAGCGGATCGACCCTGACAATTGATCGATGTTCGTGATCGCTTGCATCGCTCCTTCCTCCGTTAAAAATTCCAGACCCTTCGGGGAAAATGCAGTGTCAGCCGTCGTAACCATGGCCTCTAATCGCTGCAAATGAAAATCGTTCGCACCCGCTTCGGTACGCGTTCCTTCAAATATGTTCGTCGCGACGTTATGAACATAGTCAGGTGACGTCACGTCGTACGGAATACTGATATGCGCTTCGGGGTCGACTCCGTGTTCGAACATTCCCTGAAGCGCCGAAAGTTCCGCAGCAGACACGTGATGCGCCTCAAGATGTTGGGTCAGTGCGAATAACCTATCCATCGCATCACGGCGCAGCGCACCCAGCTCCGCCTGCGCAGCTTTGATCGCCTCTGGCTGCTGTGTGCTGTTGGCAATATCGATTTGAATCTTCTGGATCTGCGTGTAGCGAGCCTGCAACAATGTGATGTACGCACGCTGCGGCAAAAAATCTTTCGGCGCGGACGGAATGTCTTTACCGTCGGGGTTGCCTTTAATAGTCTCGATCAACTCGTTCTCCGTCGAAAGGACATATTTGTTGTACGCTTCCGCAACCTGAGTGCGGATCGTGGCTTTCTTCGTAGCATCACTCTCGGCTTCGTACGCAAGAGAACCCTTCTCATACGCCTCGAAAGCGGCCGCGGCCGAAGGGCGGAGTCCTACGAGCAACGCGGCTTTCCGTGCCTGGAGAGCCGGAATCTCTTTCGTATACACTTCCGCCCCACCCTTCGCAGCAACGAGTTTCATCGTCACTTCATACAGGGCAGCCAATTTCGTCCTCTCTTCCAGTAGCGTCTGAATGTGCTGCAGGTACAACACCGTACGATCTCGCTCCGCGAGCATGTCGGCACGCTCGTTCGCAGGAAGGAGCAGGAGCATGTCGTGAAGATCGCTCTCAAATAGGCGCATCGCGCCAGTCAGCTGCTCGATGACGGTCGGCAGATATTGATTAAATGTTATCTGGCGATTGGCCAGTACCCATTCGCGGATGTTACCAGGATCACCCTGGTTAAACTTCTCAAGTTGCCCGGCTTTCATGCGCGCCATGGCCTCGGCCAAGCGCGACACGTCGCGGAAATCGTCATAGACAAACGTTGTCGGATCCACGAGTTGCTCACGCATGCGTTTCACGTCCATCTCCGAAAGATTCTCAGGGAGCGGCACGTACTGCCCGAGCGCATGTTCTACGCCTTCGATCGCCGAGGTCATCGCATGTGGCGAACGAACGGCCTCCCGCGCTTCTGGACTTGTGAATTGTTCGTTGGAGGATGTGGGTGTTGGCATGGGACGGGATCACGGGGTACCCCAGGGCGAGAAGAAATCGCCCTGCCCACCAGAGAGCGGCGGAGGTTCAATACTCGGCAGGGGTCCGCCTTCGGGCACATACGGCTGACTGAAATTCGGCGGAACGATATCCGCCTGAGGCAACGCCTCCAAGGACGGTGCAACGAGCTCGGCTCCCTCGGCCGCGACTTCGCCTGCGGCGATCGATGGATTCGGAATCGGGACGGGCACCCCCCACATCAGGTATACACCGCCCGTAATGGCGGCGGCCACAGCGAGAGACGTGATGATCGGGTGCTTCTTTGCGAAAGCCCACGATTTCTTGAATGGCCACACGAGTGCGTCCGCCGTGGCACTGGCAGCTTCTTTCGTCCATCGCCACGTCGTACCAAGAAGCGTCTCTTTACGAGCAAATTCCTGCTGATGAAGGCGATATGTACGCTCGATAGCTTCTGAACGACCATTGAGACCTGCTTGATGTAGTTGCTCCACCATCTTCGCCTGATCGAGCGTTGAATCCCTCAGTGTTCTCAGAACATCCGGACCGTACGTCTTCTCTATATGCGAATCTAACTCGTCCAGTGTTTCAATGTGCGGAAATTCAACAATGGAAGAACGACCGTCATTGCCGAGCTCTGTTGTGGAGGAAGATGTCATACGAAGCGAATGGAAACGTTTGTCTGAAGGATGTCATGACGAATATGTGTAAACCCTGCGAGCCCTTCAATGTCTTCATCGGTTTGAATGTTTCGCAACAGCATCGCGATCAAACGGCCAACGCCCCGTGCACCCATTGTAAAATACAGCTCCGGAAGCACGGACTCAGGGATCTTCTCTATCTGCGTAGTAGTCAGGGGCGTACCCGCTGCAACCTGAGAGGCTAATCCCTTCAATTCAGGGTACGAATCAAACCGAGCCATGCCGGCACGGACCTTTAAAACATCGGCATCCTCGTAGGCGGTACCCGTCTCGGGTTCGACCGTCCATCCTTCGCGAAGCGTCTCTGACAGCGTCAAAAATGCGGTCGATTCGTCAGCGGTCAAGTAGAGGATTGTAGAAGTCTTCATCTCTGTGAGTATAGCTGATTTTGCGCCAAAATTCAACGCTTCATCGCTTGGCGAAGCACTTCCTCCCCCGCTGCAATACGCTCGAGGGCGGTGCTCCAGCCCTCCGGGCGACCGAATAGACGAGGGACCGATGAAATCTTATCACCTTCCGCCTGCGATACCGTGGCAAGAGACACCCCCGCGGCAATAACCGCAAGTGCACCGTGAAAACGCTCTGCAATACAGAGCTTTGCATCTGCCAGCACAGCCATGACATCATCGACCGTATGAATATGTTGCACAGACACACTAGGAAACCGTCGACGCAGTCGCCCAATCACAGCCTGTTCGCCAGCATCATCAGGTTGAAATGTGGCGATGACGACCGGCGACGCCTTCAGATCATCCGCATGAAAATCGACGACCTGATCAAACCTCTCGCCGGAGTTGTGCCGTGGAATGAGCACGCACGATCCGACGGTAGTACGAGGCTTTTTGTGCTCTACAAAAAGGGAAAAAACTGGATCGAACGTCTCCACAACATCGGGTCGCCACGAGCGGATGCGTGCGTACGACGAATCATCTCGCACCGATACGGAGGATGCAGACCGCACGACCCATCGCGCTATCCACGCTCCTATTCGCGTATGGAACGGACCGATTCCCTGGAACGCCAAGTGATACGGCACGCCACACAGCCGTGCCGCGAGTGCATGGACCCCCCACAACACACACGCCTTGATCGATTCGATATCCGTGAAGAGTGTGCCGCCTCCGAACACGACCGCGTCCGACCGTCGGAGAACGCCGATCGTCTTCGGCCACCGCATACCGAAAAACGACCGGATACCAATAGGAAGTCGGTACAACTCCCCCGCCCCGGGTCGAGCCGACACAACCGTCCATTCCACTGCAGGAAACGTGCGTAGAAAATATTCCCTTAACGCCTCATCACCGAAATTACCAACCCCATAATTGCCGATAAGCACGGCCTTCATGGAACCATGATATCAGGCCACTCCTTCTTCTGTCTTGCTCTCTTCGACGACTGGAGCCTCGACAACCGGTGAGCTATCGCGCTCGGCAATGGCATCCGTGTTCGACTTGAGCGCCTCAAATTCACCCTCATTCGTAAAGCGCTCGATCATGCGAGCAGCCTTGCCCGTGCGGCCACGGAGGAAGTTCAGGCGGGCGCGGCGGACCTTCGCAACCTTCTTCACTTCAATTTTTTCGAGATTTGGCGAATGCGTTGCAAAGACCTTCTCGACCCCAATACCGGATACAACCTTGCGAACGGTGAACGAACGATCGGTTGAAACGTGACCGTTATGAACACCAATCACCAAGCCTTCGAACACCTGTACGCGTGTCTTTTCGCCTTCCTGAATCCGCTCGTGCACGCGCACGGTGTACCCTGGCTGGATATCCGGTACGGCTCGAAGGAAGAGCGTTGCCTGTTCGTGGAGGGTCTTCTTGGGCATGAAAAGTGGAGGGATCCTACAGAGGAAGGAAGGAGGTGTAAAGAGTGAATCATTCCTTACCTGCTCGCCTCATCAATTTGCCTCTGTAGCTGGTTTTGAACAACCATATGCCTTGGATCATTCAGAATTTCAATGACGAAGCGATCTTTGAGACTCAAGCGATAGAGGAAGTCCGCCTCCGAGAAAATGGAGTACTTCACGTACTTCATCTGTGGATCTTGAAGAAGCAACGCTTCCACGACCTCCTTCTTCACGTCTCCCACGATCAGAAGGTCAACCTTGCTCTCACTACTGACGAATGCGCCAGCCAAAAGAATAAGCTTCACATTCGGGAGTGAGCGCAAACTCTGCACGAGGGGGCTCTCCCCTTGCACCGCTTTCGAAAAGAGACTGCGCAAATCTTGGTACAGCGGAAAGTCTGTATCGACATGGTAGTACTTCTTTCGATTCTTGTGACGCGCCTTCACCAGTCCGATCTTGCGAAGGTTTTCTAATTCACGACGAATACTGTTGATCTGCTCATTCAGCAATCGTGTGAGCTCACGAATGAAGTACTCCTCTTCCGGATGGAGAAGGAAGGTCGAAAGAAGCTTCACCCGGGTCTGGGAGCTAAACAATGCCTTGAGAGCGAGTGACATCGACATGAGCACATTCAGTATTCACGAATACTGGATAAGTGCAAGAAAATTACTCAATCAATTGATCATAAAGTTTATACAATAAATTTGGCTTCTATATAAGCAAAAATCTTATTTTTCTCCATAAATATTCTCTATTATGTATAAATAATGTATTCATATATAAACGTTTACAGACACAGAATCACCTCATGTGAGGGAGGGGACAACATTGAGAAAATATGCATTTTATGCTACAATTATGAGAATGTTTGCGCACAACCAACACCGCCTTCGTTGGAATCTTGTGATCGTGCTCTGCATGCTCCTCGTGCCTGTTATGGTCCATGCGCAGGGTGGTGCATTTCCCATTGCTGGTGTTCATAGAACAATTTCGAGTATTACGCTTATTGTTGCTCAATTCCTCGATGTCTGCACCTGGTTTGTCTTCTCGTTCCTCACCTTCCTGCTCGATCCGTACTTCCTCTTCGACATGACGAACGGGGCTCCGGGAAGCCTCATGAACGTGCTGAACCTGATCTGGCAGCTCTCACGGAACCTCATGAACGTCGCCTTTGCAGTGGGGCTCGTAGGCGCAGCGATCTACACTGTCGTGACAGCAAACAAAGAATTCGTCTCATCCAACCTTAAAACATTCGTCATGGCTGTCGTATTCGTGAACTTCTCATGGTTTATTCCACTTGTCATGATCGATATCGCAAACGTCGCAACGGTCACGATCTACTCGATTCCGTCGGCGATTGTGAATAGCGCGGCGGAATGCCGATATACAAGTACAAATGTAAATGGATGCTTCGATAGTCGCCCCGATAACGGCATGTTCTCGTGTGCGTGCAAGGCTGCGGCTGATTTTAAACCATTTCCAGACGTAGCGACTATCAACGCTCATAGTACACCTCAGGCAAAAAATAATGGGTGGGAATGCAACGTCGCGTACTGTATTCGTTTCGTACAACTCGACCCAACAACGAGCACAAAACATGGGACGGTGATCAATGGTCTTGTGGTCAATCATGCTCGCCTATCGCAATTAGCAGTTGTCACGCGTGTTGCCGTTGCGGGCACCACCGCTGACATGTTGCTCTTCATCCTCCGTGAGCTACTCGTGATTGTCATTCACATCGCACTGTTCTTCCCGCTCCTCGCGCTGCTCATCGCACTCATTATTCGCATCCCCGTCATGTGGCTCACGATGGCATTCATGCCGTTTTACTTCCTCACCTGGATTATCCCAGAAGGAATTCCATTCGGAAGCGAAATTAAAGGAAAAGCGAAGATGATCTGGGATGTCTTCATCAAGGCTGCATTCCTCCCTGCGGTGGTCGCAATCCCCCTCACCGTTGGGTTCATCATGGCAAATGCGGGGTCACGCATCGACTTTGCCGGTATGAATGGCATTCCATTCAACCTCATCGATGGTATGGGAACCTTCGCGCAGCTCCTCTGGGTGATCATGGTTCTCGCAATCCTCTGGACTGGTACCTTTGGTGCACTCGAAATGATGATGGCCGAGATGCCAGGCAAGGGCATCATTGGGTCGATCAAAGGAACGGGTGAGCAAATCGGGAAGTTTGCGGCAGAACTCCCTTTGGCTACCGTTCCCATTCCAGGCCCTAGCAACTTGCTTAACATGGCAAACCTCATGCGTCCGTCAAACTTACGAGGTGCACTGCGGGCACCTGGAGGCCTTGGCAAGCACTTTGCAGGTGGCGGAAACACCATGATAGCGGCAAACAGCGCCGCGGGAAAAATTGCGAAGGATAAGACCCTCGAAACGAACCTTGCGAAGGCCATCGACGAATTCTCGAAGGACGAGAAGAAGGGCTTTGCCGGATTGCAAAAGGCCCTGCTCGATGCCGGCGTAGCGAATGCAGATACGCAGCATCAGACAATCGGCGATATGGTGCGCGGTATCAACCAATCGTTGAAGCAGAGCGGAAACAAGGAAGTGATCGGCGATATGACGAAGTTTAACGCCGCGATCGACAAAATGCGCGCAGCAAATCCGCCTGCTCAGCCCCCGCCTCCTCCACCTGCCGCCCCGAACCCATGACAACGAGGTATGAACGCGCCGGCGAACGCCCGCCCTCGGTACGAGAGCAATTGCTGCAGTTAAGAGAGCCCGCAACGCAGAGGGCGATACAACAAGGCATCACAGAATGGCGAACATCTCCACATAAAGCGATGGATCGCCTCTATGGCGAACCGATGATTCAAAAACTGAAAGGCTTTCGTCAGCAAGCATCCACAATCGTGGATCACACGTACCAACAGTTGAGCGAGCAGCTGAAAGAGAGTGATCACATCGAGCGAATTTGTGACAACCTCAGAGCGGAGGAACCGACGTTTGGCGACAGACCCGACCCAAGCGAGCACCCATACCTTCGGTACACAGAAGCAAAGCCGGAGCGGACCGATCCAGACGAACCGAATCCTGATCTCCTCTCGCGCTACACGATCAATGATCAAGCAGTCCTCACCGATATCGAGTACCTCGCACGACTCCGCACTGCCCTCCCTGCGGCTTCGCCAGATCGAAAGAGTCTTGCGACACTCATCAATCAACTCAATGCGTACCGACTGCTCGATCCAGCAATCGCAATGCGCGAGGAAGACTACAAAACGAATGGGGGCGAGCGCTCGGCAATGGATATTGGTACGCAAAATATGGGACGTGTCGCCCTCACGGGGATTCTCGCGGCAGGAACGGTTATCTTCGGGACGATCAGCATCGTTCAATTCTATCGAAGTGGAGGGAAGAGCCTCAGTCTTGCGCCCTTCCTCTGGGCATTCGCAACGATCTTCGTCGCCAACCCCGATCTCATAAAATCATTCTTTCAGAAAAACGACCCGATCCTGCAAGATTGCGAGGAATTCAAGCTCGTGACTGGCGACCGTACCATGCAATACCTGAGCAATGCGTACAAGATTGGCGGCAGCAGATGGGCGAAGGTCGTCGAACATATTTATGACGGTGATCATGGAACACTCCACATGCACACAAACCCGACAGATGAAGCAATGCAGCGCGTGGCACAAGAACTCGCAGACGGCGACACAACAGTGAAGACGTCACTCCTTGCAATGATGAAGAAGCGCGATACACAAGGAAACACCGACTTTGCGACATTCGTGAATACCCTCCTGCTCGTGAAGCGGGACGATGCGAAAGACTTCGTACAAACGTACATCGATAAAGAAGGTTTTCAGGAGGGCATTCGACGCGATCCTGCGGCGGTCGCAGCAATCAGAGCAATTGAACGGGAACGTGGGAACAAGTAATTAATCCCCCTTCTTTTTAAACTCCTTGTGATACACCTCGAAGACATCGCCCTCCATCACAGGGATTGTCGATTCGACGCGCATGCCGCACTCTGAATCAGCCTTTGCTTCTTTAATGTCTTGATCGACACGGCGGAGCGACATGATGCGACCGGTCCCAACGAGCTGTTCACCACGCATCATGCGGAACTGCACACGTTTCACGATACCATCCGTGACACGACCACCGACGATCTGCTCTTTCTTCTGCGTTAAGAAGACACCTTTCACTTGCAGGTGGCCGAGAACTTTTTCTTGTTCCTCGGGAATAAGTAACCCCTGCAGCAGGCCGTCCATATCTTCAAGGAGTGCGTAAATCACTTCATACTCGCGGATCTTCACGCCTTCGCGATCAGCTGTACGCTCTACTGCCGGTGGCACGGGTGCCCGGAACGAAACAACGAGCGCCTGAGACGCTGCCGCCATCATCACATCACTCTCTGTGACGGCACCAATCGCACCATGGATCACCTTCACCTGCAGATCGTTCGTGCGCAATTTATCGAGTGCTTGTTGCAATGCCTCGAGCGATCCTTGAGCATCTGCCTTGAGGACCATTTTCAACTGTGACTGCTTCCCTTCATGCAACAGTGAGACTAAATCACCCATTGCCTTACGATTGACGGTTCCTGCTGCATCAAGGAAGGTCTTCTGCAGATCTTTCGCTTCACGATCAGACGTCATCACCTGCACAATATCACCCACACTTGGAACATCGGTAAATCCGGCAATACGAACTGCTCCAGAGGGGCCGGTTTCATCTAATCGAGTACCCGATGCATCCGTCATGGAACGAATTTTCCCCGTCGTACGGCCGCAAATGAACGGATCACCCACGTGGAGCGTGCCCGTATTCACAATGACCGTTGCAAGCGACCCAAGCGATGGATCGAGGTTACTTTCGATGACCGTGGCAATCGCACGACGATTGGGGTTTGCCTTGAACGGCGAAAGCTCCGCACGCAGAAGAATCGTGTCGAGGAGCGTATCAATACCAACTTTTGTCACTGCAGATGTAAGAATGTACGCCGTATCACCTCCCCACTCTTCTGGCTGTAATCCGTGTGCGGCTAATTCTCCTTTCACGCGATCAGGGTCCGCATTCGGGCGGTCGATCTTATTGATGGCAACAATCAGGGGCACGCCAGCTTCCTTCGCATGATTGATTGCCTCGAGAGTCGTAGGACGAACACCTTCTTCTGCTGAAACGACAAGGATTGCAATATCGGTAATCTGCGCGCCGCGAGCACGCATTTGCGTGAACGCCTCATGACCCGGTGTATCGAGGAACGTAATGGGCTTCCCAGCATGCATCACCTGATACGCACCAATATGCTGCGTAATACCGCCAGATTCTCCTGCGACAACATTGGACTTGCGGATAGCATCGAGGATCGACGTCTTCCCGTGGTCGACGTGACCCATCACCACAACAATCGGCGCACGCTCTTGGAGATTCTCAGGTTCATCTTTGATGAGTTCTGCAAGGTTCTTCGCGAGGAGATCCTCCACCTTTGCCTCTTGCTGCTCACGTGCCACTTGTACACCAAGCTCCGCAACGACAATAGCGGCCGTTTCATAGTCAATCGACTGCGTGATGGTCGCAAGGACGCCGTTCTTGAGCAAGGCTGCTACAAGCTGCGGCACCTGAATACCCGTCTTCTCCGCGAGCTCCTTCACAGTGATCTGGCTGGGTAAGGCGACAATCCCCTCTTTTTTCTTGATTTGCTGCTGCTCGACGGGCTTCCGTTGATCGCGTCGATCAGAACGATCGCGTTGCGGACGATGCGTGCGCTGCCCACTGGGACGCGACGGAGCAACGGCAGGACGATGCCTCGCAGCTGCCTCGCGTGAGACATCATCGAGCGTGAGCTTGCGAAGCACATGCAGCGATTCAGGAACTGCGGACTTCGCAGGATCCACAACCGGTGCCGCCTGAGGAACGGGAGGGGCGGCTTCTTTTGTTTGGGGAGTCGCGTCATCGTCAGGAGATTCAAACCCCGGAATGGCCGTAAGCTGCGCTTCATCGATCACAAGACCGTGCTTACGGGCAACGAAACGAATAATGCCGTGCGCGAGGTTATCGGGCACTTCGCGATCGGTTACTTTGACGCCAAAATCAACCAATTCCAACTCCTTGCGAAGCTGCTGACCCGTCATGCCGAGGATTTTTCCGATCTGTACGAGACGCATGTGTGCGTAAACAACGCCCTGTGATCGTAGCAATCTTTCCGCTCAGCTGAAAGGAAGAATCGCGGCAATTCACGAGAAGACCCGCTACGGGTCAGGACGGGGTCGAGACCGACCTGAGCACATCCGTACCACCGATTGGCATAGGTCCTGGCTTCACCGCTTGAATGACATCGATCTGCTTGGGTGCCAGAACCTGGACGGGATGCACAATTTCAGAGCGAGGGAGCGATGGCGTGATGGATTTTGTCATCTGCGGAACATCTTTCATCGTATCGTCGACTGATTGCGTGTGCATTCCTTCCTTCAACTTCTGGACGCACTCGAGCACTTGCAGTTGGAAATTTTCAAATTTCGCCACGCGGAATCCCGAGGCACGTGCGTGACCACCGCCACCGTAGGTTTGTGCAGAAAGCCTTGATACGTCGATTGCCGCGGTCGATCGCATACTCGCCTTCAGCCCTCCCTCCTCGAGCTCGGTAAAGAGCACGTACACATCGGCATCGGGAATCGTTGAAATGAGCTCGTCGAGGATCCCCGCGGTTTCCTTGCTCATGGCATCCATCTCTGCCAGATCTTCACGACTGACAGCGGACCACACGATGCGCGCCGATGGATCGATCTGGATGCGATTCAAAGCGCGACCCCAAATTTTCAACGTCGTGAGCGGCTTCGTCTTGTAGATATGCTGGATGATTTCTTGCTGGCGCGCACCTTGACTGAGGAGTTCAGCCGCAACTTCGAGCGACCGAGGGGTGGTATTGGGATTCTGGAAACTACGCGTATCTGTAATAAGACCCGTCAGAAGAAGTGTTGCAAGATCTGGCGTCATTTTCTCGCGCATTGCTTGCACCTGCGTGAACCAACTGTAGAGCACCTCCGTTGCACTGGCGCACGTCGGATCGATCAACTGCAACTGCCCATACTGCGTATTACTGATGTGATGATCGATATTCAGAATCGGCACGGAATGGAACAAATCGACATGCTGGGTGTAGAGCGTTCCCATGAGCGACAAATCGGCCGTATCGACGGCAACGATCAAATCATACTTATTCTCCCCCTCTGAGAGCGCGATCTGCTGGCTGCGGATACGGCCCTTCTTCGGAATGACGATAATGTTCACGCGGTGATCCTCGACGTTGTAGCGTAACTTATCCACTTCGACACCAGCCTCCAGGTTGATCGTGATCACAAAATCCTGCGTCTCTTGCAGATCGTGCTCAAACTTCTCAAACCCTGGTAAAAAACTCAGTGATTCTGGTTTGGTATCGGGGCAGATGACCGTGACGTCCTTCCCCATTGCCGCAAACACCTGAAAGCACGCAAGCGCAGAGCTGAGCCCATCAGGATCAACATTCGCATGCGGTACCACAAGGATACGCTGGTGCGATTCAATCGCGTGGGTGGCCGCTTGGATGGCGTGTTGGGAGAGACTCATGGATGACTAATCATTATAACATAATTTTAATATTTTGCAATACCCCAAAAAGGTGTTCAAAAAGGAGGCATTGTACGTTGAAAGAGGTTGCTGGTGCAAGATGTATGTGAACCTATGCACACCGCTTCGTCATCCAAAGAGGCAAAGGTACAATAAGAACAATGGCACACAAGTCAGTTTCAGAGCAGGCAATAGTGTGGGTCCGTACGAATAAGAACGTCATCATCGATCACTTTGCGAACGATGAAATTTGTCCCTCTACACGTGAGCCTGTTTCTCTTTTTATGGCAGGTTCGCCAGGTGCAGGAAAGACAGAATCATCCATCGCCATTGTCGAGATGTTGAAGAAGCGTGGCGATGCAATTGTGCGCATTGATCCTGATGCCATTCGCGCACTTCTCCCGCAGTACACAGGAATGAACACCGATGCCGTCAAAGGCGCATCGTTTCTCGCAGTGGAGAAGCTCTATGACTACGTGCTAAAAACAGGCAAGAGCATGATCCTCGATTCAACCTTCACGCCGTATCGCAAGACAGAAGACAACGTAGGTCGTTCCATCGCAAAGCATCGTCCAACGGCCATCATCTACATCGATCAAGATCCTCTCGTTGCGTGGCACTTTACGAAAGAACGAGAAAAGGTCGAAGGACGATCCATCCCTCGAGACTTTTTCATCAGGACGCTCTTCGAATCACGGGAGAACGTACGAAAGATCAAGGAGACGTATGGCAATGAAATTACCCTGCATGTCATTCAGAAAGACTATGTAAAGCAAACACAGCGATTTATCGAGGATGTCGAACAAATTGACGATATTGTGCGGTTCAAATACAGTGTGGACGCTCTACGAGAGCTTCTATGACTACCGCCAAGCTCATCACAAAGCCCTCCCCTGAACGAAGAACATTCTTCTTACGTGTTGCGAAGCGTGCCAACGAAATGCAGCGCGAACTCGTGAAGAAGGCACAAGGCAATAGTCACGCAAAAAGTGAGACGCAGAAGAGAGTGAAGCGGCCATCTTGATGGTCGGGATGACCTGGCTACGCTTGTGAGCTTCGCCAAGGCAACCAGGACTCACAGGTGTGAGGGTTGAAAATCGGACAATACTGAATGGTCGGGATGACAGGACTTGAACCTGCGACCTCTTGCCCCCCAGGCAAGCGCTCTAGCCAACTGAGCTACATCCCGATTGCTCGGAGATGGTAATGGTATACTCCCCACATGACAAACGTAGAAACGACGCTGGAATCTATCCTCGAACGCAACAAACGCGTCGAGGCCGATAAGGCCTGGGAAGGCAGTTGGACGCGCCGCTGCTTCATCGCGCTGCTCACCTATGGAACCGCAGTCTGCTTTTTGTGGACCACAGGCAATCAGTCGCCATTCCTGGCTGCACTCTTCCCACTAGCGGGCTACCTGCTTTCGACACTTACGCTACCACTACTTAGAAGTATAGTAAATCGATGAGAAAGTACAAATTCCGACACACATAAAATAATTTGGCAATATTTGACAATATTATTTTTACAATTATTATATATAAAGTTTCTAACTTCTGGTCTTTCACAGGAAAAAAACATGGGAACCACCAAGAAATTCAGCTTCCACCCAAAGTACACGGCGGACGTCAAAGCCCTTCGTGACATGTTCTCCTGCATGTTCAGCGACGCGACCACTGAAAAGGTGGAAGGAATCTCGTGGGTCGTGATCACTGTTTCGGGGGGAGAAAAAGGTTTGGCTGATTTCGAAGGAGCAGTATCAGCACTCGGAGCAGTGCCGCTGAAAAAAGGAGGGGAAATTGACTTTCGGATTTAGACGATTGCACGAAAAATGTTCGCCCAGGCCGTTCGCGGCCTGGGCGGTTTTTTACTTGCGATACAGAAACACATTCCCCTCCTCTTTCTCTGGCACCAAACCCTTCATCCGGAAGCTATTGCTCACCACGCGGCAGCCGGGTTTCAACGTTGGCCAAATCTCGCGTTCGAAACGCTGCATGCCCGCGACAAGGATATAACAGAACACGACGTCCGCATCGCGGTAATCCCCCTTCCACAGATCGCCGAAGCGGATGCGCACATTGCGGACGGGTAACGACCAGATCCACGCGAGCGCACAGGTAAGGAGCGATGCTTCAATGCCCGTGGCCATTGCGCCGTGTGTAGCGGCAGCCCGAACCAAGCGCCCATCGCCGCAACCGAGATCGTACGCAATGTCGCCGGGCTTGATAGTGGCGAAACGCAGCATCGTTTCTTGCGTTTTCTTATTCGTCCACACGTACGGCGCGCCGCCCCAGCGAGCACGAATGTTAGGCAACGCAAGTACAACGACCATCAAAAGCCCGAACCACAGATAGTCGTACGGCACGAAGACGAGGACAATCGCGGCGAGGAAAAGCTCGAGCACGTGCATGATTATACACGCGTCATGCCTCGGTACGATCCCACATCGGCGGGATCACTCGGCATGACACATGCTTATTTCAATAAAAACACACGTATAACATGACATTATTCCAAGAGCTGTCATACCGAGTATTCGACGCCGCAGTGTCGAATGTACCGAGGTATGACATCACACCCTATTCCGCCGCATCGCACGCAGATGTACCGCAGCCGATGTTGCAGCAGGCACAAGGATCGCAAAGAACTCGATTCCACCCCCTGCATGAGGCAACTGTGGCGGCCGAGTAGCAATAGCACCAC
>CAZLEW010000004.1:17733-23964 GCA_964558635.1 uncultured Candidatus Peribacteria bacterium | reverse complement strand
TGCATTCCGTATTCTGTATTCTTCATCCACCATTCTGTATTCTACGTACTCATGTTTCGACGAACGGATCTTCTCCTCCTTGGCGTTGTCGTTGTGCTGACGCTTTTTGGTCTTGCGATGATTGCCAGTGTGTCTGTGTTCAAGAGCTATCAACTCACCGAACGCCTCGTGCAAGCTGGCACACGAGAATCATCAACGAACGCGCTCTTTCTCTGGCGCTCTGCACTGCACGTCTTCATTGGATTTGGCGTCATGTTCACGACGGCATCCATCCCCTACCGTCTGTGGGAACGTCTCGCACGCCCGCTGTTCCTCACGACGATCCTCATGCTCATCGCCCTCTTCGTTCCTGGGTTCAGTAATGAATACGGCACTGCTCAAAGTTGGCTTGTCATTGCTGGCTTCTCGGTCCAGCCATCCGAATTCCTCAAAATCACGCTCGTGTTTTATCTAGCGGTATGGCTCCAAAAACGAGAGCAGCTTATCGCTACCTTCAAAGAAGGGTTCATTCCGTTCTGCATTATTCTGCTCCTTTCCACATTCCTTGTAGCAATTCAGCCCGATCTTGGCTCGTTCCTTGTCCTCAGTGCTATTGCGATCACGATGTTCTTCGTTGCAGGCGGCAATATCTTTCATCTGTTCCTCGGTGGTTCGCTTGCGACGGTCGTTGGCCTCCCCATTATCCTCAGCAAAGAGTACGTACGTAATCGTTTCATCGCGTTCCTCTCACCCGATGATGAACGCATCCGCGAGACGATTGGTTTTCAAATCAAACAGGCGCTTATTGCCGTGGGGAGTGGCGGGCCATTCGGCGTCGGCTACGGCAATTCCATTCAGAAGTTTGGGTATCTACCTGAGGTACAAGCCGACATGATTTTTGCCGCCATGGCGGAAGAACTCGGATTTTTCCGCTTACTCATCGTCCTCACGATGTATGGCATGCTCATTGTCCGCGGCTTCAAAATTGCCCGCGAAGCACCCGATCGTTTTGGGTTTCTTGTCGCAACAGGCATCACAACGTGGATCGGTTTTCAAAGTGCGCTCAATATAGCGATCAACATTTCGCTCTTCCCCGTCACAGGACTCACACTACCATTTATTAGCTATGGCGGATCCTCGCTCATCACACTGCTCGCAGGGGTGGGCATTCTGCTCAATATCTCCATGCACTCGACCGAAGGAGAGTTGGCCGAGCGCCGTCCGCGCCGCAAACAATTCCTACGTTTCACATGACCCCGCTTCGCTTCGCTACGCCGGGGCAAGCCCGCGTCCTCCTGGTCGGTGGCACATCCGCAGGCCACTTAGCCCCTTTGGTCGCCGTGGCCGAAGCGCTGGAACAACTTGAACCAGGCATCGAACTCTCATTCGTCTGTTCCGATAAACCGAGCGACAAAGAATTTCTCGCGCAGGAACAACGAACATGCACAACGCTCCCTCTCCCCCGACCAAACCTCTCTCTTCCGTTCACATTCACGAACGCGTTCGCGTTGTCACTACGCATACTGAAGAAAGAACAGCCGCACGTCGTGTTCAGTAAAGGCAGCGCCGTCAGCGTGCCGCTGTGCCTGGCTGCGCGGCTGAAAGGAATTCCTATCATACTCCATGAGTCAGACGGCGTGATGGGACGCGCGAACCAACTCGTATCCCATATCGCGTTACAGACACTCTCAGGACCCGTCATCGGCAACCCTGTCCGCGCACGGATCACACAAGGAAGAAAAGAAGACGGCTTTCGTATCACCGGTTTTACGGGAACCAAGCCCGTCTTGCTCGTGATGGGCGGCAGCCAAGGCGCACGAGCGATCAATGAATGCATTGTCACAAACCTCGATTCGTTGCTGCAACGCTTCGATATCATCCACCTCACGGGCGCAGGAAAAAGTACAGCAACCCAACGCCCCGGGTACTACACGACGGAGTTCGGATCGGACGTGCTTCCGCACCTCTACGCGATCACGACCCTCGCAGTCAGTCGCGCAGGTGGAGGGAGCATCGCGGAACTCACCGCGTGCACAATTCCTTCGATCCTCGTCCCGATCAAAGGACTCGCAGGTGACCACCAAGTGAAGAATGCGGAAGCGGCCGAAAAAACCGGGGCATGCATCGTCGTAGCACAAGAACGTCTCACCGACCTTCCGCCACTCCTCGAATCACTACGTAACGATGCGGGTCGACTCCAAACGATGCGCGACGCATGCCGTTACGCAGCGAAGCCAGAAGCCGCTCGACTCATCGCCGAGACCATTGTGCAATCGGTTGCACAAAAAACGAGCCGTGCGTAGCCTAGGGCAACTATGTACAAATTCCTCATCCCCCTCTTCGCGCTCGCGCTCCTCATCGGTTGCTCTTCCTCCCCACCTATGACCACCCCTGCTACAGGCTCTGTCCCTGCGGGCTTCGATGGCGTTCTTCTTTCTGGCAAACATACGGTTGTCATCAAGTCGACCCTCGGCGACATGACCCTCGAACTCGACGCTGATAAGGCCCCGAAGACCGTCACAAACTTTGTCACACTCGCGAAGAGCGGCTACTACAATGGCCTCACCTTCCACCGCGTCATTCCCCGGTTCATGATCCAAGGTGGCGACCCATCGGGTGATGGCACGGGCGGCGCATCGGTATTCGGTGCAACGTTCGAAGATGAAATCAATGATATGAAACTCGTACGTGGCGTGATTGCCATGGCCAACCGTGGTCCTGATACGAACGGTAGTCAGTTCTTCGTTGTACAAGCCGATGCAACGCCATGGCTTGATGGCCGCCACACCGTCTTCGGCAAGGTAATCGCGGGCGACGATGTCATCGACAGGATCGCCGCCGTCTCACGTGACCAGAACGATATGCCCGTTGAGCCTGTGACCTATACGATCGAGGTGAAGTAACGGTGATAAGAAGCAAGAATTATGAATTATGAGGAAAAGTATCCCCGTATTTCATAATTCCTTCTTCTTCCTTCATACTTCCCTCGAATGCGCACCCGCTTCGCCCCCTCCCCCACAGGCTACCTCCACGTCGGCAACCTCCGCACGGCACTCTATGCATACCTCGTGGCTAAGCAGACAAAGGGGCAGTTCCTCGTGCGTGTTGAAGATACGGACAAAGTGCGCGAAGTCGCAGGAGCGATCGAGCACATGTTGCAGTCCCTGCACTGGGCGGGCATCGACCCCGACGAAGGCGTAATACTGAAAGACGGTCTCGCGACGCAGCAGGGATCATACGGCCCGTATATCCAATCCGAACGCTTGAACCTCTACAAAGCCGCAGCGGAGAAACTGCTCGCGAGCGGCGATGCGTACTACGCATTTGATACCAAAGAAGACATCGACGCGATGCGCGCCCGCGAACTTGCGGCAGGCAATCATGCCCCGAAGTATGATTCGTCAGTACGCATGCGCATGCGCAACTCTTTAACGCTCCCACAAGAAGAAACAGCGAAGCTCCTCGCGGAGGGTGCAGAATACGTCATTCGCCTTAAGATGCCTGACGGCGAAACCATCACCTGGAACGATGCGATTCGCGGGCACGTTTCGTTTCACAGTCGCGATGTCGATGATCAGGTTTTACTCAAGAGCGATGGCTTCCCGACGTATCACTTGGCGCACGTCGTTGATGACCACCTCATGCTAATCGACCTCGTGCTGCGTGGCGAAGACTGGCTAAGTTCCACACCAAAACACCTTATACTGTTCCGTGCGCTCGGTTATCCGATCCCGCAGTACGCGCACGTGCCGCTACTGCTCGGAAGTGATCGCAGCAAATTAAGCAAGCGCCAGGGTGACGTTTCAGTCGACGAATACCAGCAGAAAGGGTACTTGCCCGAAGCACTTATAAACTTCATTGCGTTTCTCGGGTGGAACTCTGGCACGACGCAAGAGCTCTTCACGCTCGACGAAATGATCGAAGCGTTTTCCCTCGAACGCGTACAAAAAGGCGGCGCCATCTTCGACTTGCAGAAGCTTGATTGGCTCCAGGGCCAGTGGATGCGGAAGATGACCCCAGAAGAATTTGCGGAGCGCGTGCGACCGCTCGTCCTGGCAGCACACGACGACAGCGATTTCATTCGGAAAGCGGCGCTCATTCACGAGCGTATTACCTTCCTCCATGAAGCACCCGAGATGCTTGCGTGTTTCTACGAACGCCCGCTGCCCTCGAAAGAACTGATGGCCAATGCGAAGCAAAAAATTACGGAGGCTGACCTCCCGCGCTATCTTGGGATCCTCGAATCACTCCTCGATCTGATCCCTGCCGATGCCTTCACCGCTGAGCGTATCTTGGCAGATGTGAAAGCCTCGCTCGAGAGCAACGGCTTGAAGTTAGGCCAACTCCTGTGGCCGCTGCGCGCCCTCCTCACTGGCCGCGACTTTAGCCCTGGTGCGGTGGAAGTGGCGGCAGTGTTGGGGAAGCACGAAACCATGGAGCGCGTACGGACGGCGATGAAGATTGTTCAGTAAAAAAAGCTCCATCCTTTCGGCTGGAGCTTTTCGTGTGTTCGACCTCATCAACAATCGAACGCAATCACGTCGGCAGGAACGAGCGCAAGTTCGTGTGGCCCATCTTTCTTCGGGTCATGATAAAAGCGGCCATCTTCAAATTGACAATCTTCATACTCGTACCAAATACAGCCCACAATACACCGCTGTCCTTCATATTGAAGAAAAATGGGCCCGTAATGCGCCTTTCCATTTAATTGAACCAACTGATCAACAATCGACTGCGGAGGCCGAGGGCCAAGACAATTTCGGTACAATCCTGTACCCCAGGCATAGAACGGGATACCAGCCAACGCGCGGTCGGATGGATCGAGAGTGGCATCTTGAATACAGTAATGCCAATCCCAGATGCGCTCCTGAGGAGAAAGCAATTCTCCGTCGTTATTGCGGGCATGGTATTTCGATGCCGCATGGAGAATGTATCTCCACGACAACTGATCCAATTCATAATCCTCTCCCTGTCGAAAACACTCTGGATGCTCTTCCAGCAAACGCGTGAGCATCACCAAAGCATGCTTCGTTTCTTCGCACGCAACCTTCGCAATTTCCTCCCAATTACGTAGTAACTTCGACATCTCGTTATCTCCGATATGTGTGAATGATCATCCAATCAACTGTTGACTGAATGCATCCAGTATTACATAAACATACATTTTGTCCACATATAGAGGTATATAAATCAATGCTGTCATAGAGCCATATCTGTACTTCTAAGATCAATTTGTCTATACTTACAGACAACATATGAGCACCATCCCATCAGGGTTCACCGCCATCCGTCCGCTCCTCTCCCGCCTCGGGTTAGAAGCAAAAGAGATTGAAGTCTACCTCGCGCTCCTGCCACTGAAAGTCGGACGCGCAACAGACATTGCAAAGGCTGCGAAGCAATCGCGCAGTCACGCATATCTCGTCCTGCGAAGCTTGAAGGAAAAAGGACTCGTTTCAGAAGTCGAGCGCGGGAAGATCACGCACTTCATCGCCGAACCACCCGAGAGATTACTCGTGATGATCGAAGAACGTGAACGCGATCTACGATCACTCGTACCACTGGTAGAAGGGATAATCCCCCTGCTTACAGGACTCACAAAGCCGCTCGCCGGAGCACCACGTGTCACAACGCTAACGGGCAATGCCGGTATGCGGCAGCTCTACCTCGATGCCTTAAAAAATGAAATTTGCGGGATCTTTAATCCGCAGACGATGTTCGATGCGTTTGGTGGGAATATCGTGACGATACTCTTCGGCAAACATGCACAACTACGCGGCCGTGATCTGCTGGTGCAGGGTGCTGCCTCAGTGAAATACGTCGAGGAAGTAGGACAAAGCGACACGTACACAATTCGTTTCCTGCCAGAGGGAGCATTCTTTCAAACAGACACGATCGTCTTTGGCGATACGGTGGCGCTCTTTTCATACGACGACCAAAACACGATTATTCGCATCCAGAGCGGCAACATCGCAGACTCGTTCCGGGCGTGGTTCGAGGTGCTTTGGAAGGCGTCGTCGCCTGCTCTCTGACGTGCTACACTCCCCTCCATGAGCGACCAATCAAACGAACTTGAAGTGAGTTTTAAACCGGAGAGCGGCAAGGCCGTGATCGAGGGAAAAACCGCCGTACCGTTCCAATCATTTGTCACACTGATTCTCCAGCGAAAAGTTCAAATACTTTTTAAGGAGTATGCAAAAGAATCGATCGTCGTTGGGAGCGACCTCCTCACGCGATTAGCCTCGGCCCCGCAAG
>CAZLEW010000004.1:0-17723 GCA_964558635.1 uncultured Candidatus Peribacteria bacterium | reverse complement strand
TCGGCTCGGTGCAGTCGGTGGCGTTGCAATCTTCAGTGCGATGCAACTCATACTCCTCCTCAGCAACTTCCCCCTCACCTGGAAAGAACACGCAATCATCGTCGGGTGCATTGCTGGGGTCGCAGCACTTGGGGCGCTCCTCATGTATATTCAACGTATGCCAAAAAGTGACAAACTTACCGATACAGTCGAGAATGTAGCGCGTTTCCTCGGAAAATAATATTCACCAAGATGGAACTTCAAGAATTAGTACCCATCGGCTCAAAGACAACCATGCGCATTGGAGGGCAGGCGCGGCTCTTTTCCATACTCAAGACGGAAAATGACGTAGAACACGCTGTGACAATTGCCACGCAAAAGCAGCTGCCTCTCATCCTCCTCGGCAATGGTAGTAATACGATTTTCAACGACGGGATCACCAATGCATTCGTCGCGCGCATCGGGAACGATGCTGTAACTGTCGATGGAACAACCGTTCGCGTAGGTGCAGGCAAGAACCTTGCAATGCTCGTCAATGAGCTTGCAGAGAAAGGGCTCGATCTCTCGCCATTAACGGGCATTCCAGGCACGATTGGCGGCGCGATTTTCGGCAACGCAGGCCAAGGGCCAAAAGGCACGTGGATCGACTCGTATGTTGTTTCCTCGACAGTATTCATCAACAATACGTGGAAGACTCTCACAAAGGAGGAATGCTGTTTTGGGTATCGCGAAAGTATTTTCAAACGTCTCACAAAAAATCTCAATAAATGGCTCATTATGCCTATTATCTGGGAAGTCACGCTGACGATTCCTTCTGGCAATACAACAGCAATTAAGACTGAAATTGAACGACTCTTGCAGGTACGTATGGAAACACAACCACACGTGAAAACCGCTGGATCGTGCTTCAAGGCAGTGGGCGACGTGCCAGCATGGAAGCTCATCGACGCCGCAGGACTTCGTGGATACCGCGTCGGCGGTGTGCAGATCGCAGAAAAGCACGCGAACTTCTTACTGAATACAGATGACGCCACGTACGCCGATGCGAAAGTCCTTGTTAAAAAAGTCCGATCAACGATCACGGAACCCCTCAATGTCGAAATGCGATTCATTGAACCGGATGGGAGCCTAGCGTTCTAAGAGCCTCACCCCTAACCCCTCTCCTGCAACCCCATACTCCTACCAGGAAAGGGGGATGATTTCACCGTGCTCGAAAAAACCGCTCCCCTCTCCCGGGCGGGAGAACGGAGCGGGGGGAGAGGGATTAAAACGGCAAATCCTCTACGTTCACCTCGCTCTTGTAGTGGATCGATGGAATCGCAGGTAATGCAACGGCCATATCGGGAGCAAACGCGGCATCGTTACTTGGTGCAGGCTGACGGAATGGTGCTTCACCATCCAGACGCTGCGATTCTTCGGCAACCTTATTTTTCACACCAAGGACCGATACCTGATCAGCCACGATCTCTGTCGTTGTACGCTTCTGACCCGTCGGCGTTTCCCATGTGCGGCTCTGTGCACGACCAGAGGCATAGACGCGCACGCCTTTTTTTGCGTTCATCGCTACAGCTTCAGCAAGATTCCCCCACACGACAACGTTATGAAACTCCGACTTCTCCTTCATCTCCCCCGTTGCCTTATCCTTCCAGCGATCATTGGTCGCAATACCAATCGTAAGCACTTTTTGCCCCGTTGTCGTCGTACGAATTTCAGGATCTTTTGTCACATTCCCCACAACCTCGGCGCGATTTACACCGCCTGCCACAGCCTCGTTCGAGGGTGCGGCCGTCTGCCCTGCTTTCGGATCCAGTAGAATCAACTCACCCCCAACAACCTTCGTCTTTGACCGTTTCTCACCTGTTTTCTCATCTTCCCAACTATCGGTTTGCAAACGTCCGCCAATAAACACGTGTGATCCTGGTCGAATAAATTGCCCAGCCACTTCTGCGACGGGCCCCCACAACGTCACCGTATGAAAACTCTTACTCTGAATCGTTTCGCCACTTTCTGTTTTCAGGGACATCGGCACAACGACATTAAGATCTGTCACGCTGGTGCCAGAAGGTGTTTGACGAACTTGTACAGGCTGCGTCTGATATCCGATGAGTGTAATGCGATTGAGAGAGTACATACAGAAGAGCGGAAAGAATGGAGACGAGCGTACCTCTTTTTTCTCGAAAGATCGAGAATGGTTGGACAAAAAAAGTGTCTGTGGTGCAAAAACCAAATTACGCAAAAAAATGGCATACCGCTGCGCTACAATCATCTCCATGCGATTGATCGTGCGCCTGTTCGTTCAGCAGAGAAGCTTAGGGCTCCTCTTGGCACTCTGTTGTGTGTCGGAAACGGCAATCGCACGCGAACCGTTTCAGCTGCGCGAGGCGGATATTCCATCACTTCGTAGTATCACCGACGCACTACGCGGCAACGATCCTACAACCTCGATCCCGGCATACCTCGAAGGAGCGCAGTGCGGCGGGTGGGACAAAGAAACAGATGTCGGTGGTTTCATGGCGCAGGTGTGGGGGGTGCCAGGGCGTCGCTATGACTGGGCAGGCGATATTCGCTCAGGCATGGGAAAAAGAATTGATGCAGATGGCAACGATAACCCCGATGACGACTACGAATTCCCAGATACAGCACAGGGGCTCGCAACCGCCTGCGAACAGGGGCGTGATCGCGACTGGAAACAGGTATGGAGGCCCGTGAACGACTGGGTAACGATCGATGGCGAAACCGTGACGGAGTATGCACAAGGATGGCACGAATTCGCGTATCCATACTTCGAGGATCCATCGTGCCGATGGCGTATCGATACGGGAGCATGGCCGCCGGAACCTCTCAACGAAGACGAATTTTTTAATTTCAACAAAGATGGCTGGGAACATGAAGCCGCAGAATCCTGCACAAATTTCTGTGATTATCTCAATAGTTTCTACTACCGGGATTGTCTGGATATCGTACCGCGTGACATCGAAATAGACGACGGCACTGATGACGATGGAAATATCCGTACACGCTGGGAAACGATCAATACGTGCAATCGCGAAGGTATGCGCTACATCTGCACGGATCAAGAAGTAGAAGAGGGAGACCGAGCCGCAGCTTGCAGAGAGCCCGACCCCGAGATCGAAGAATGGGCAAATGCACGAAAGTGTGTTGAGCAGCAGTGCCGCTGCCCGAATGCAGAAGATCCTGCTGCATGTGTAAAAGTGAATGGCGACGGTACAGAATATCAATCGTACTACAGACTGTACGACGACGCTGGTTACAGCCGAAACGCGCTCACCCAACATGTATCGCAAGATGACGCCGAAAAGAATTTTCAAACAACGTGTTTCGGATTTTACAACGAGTTTGATCCGAAGAATCATCGAACAAACGATGCCGATCGGCGTTGTGTGATCAATATTGCTGTCGAAGACATGCGTGAATCACAACAAGGAAAAGCGACGTACCGAGAAGGAAACGTTGTCGATAAAAATCCAACCGACCTTCAGAATCAACGACCAGGCGGAACGAATAACACTCCAGGCACATTCGATGTTGAGACCGACACCTGGTACCAGAAATTGGGTAGCGCTTTCTCTTTCATAAACGAGCAACTCTTCAACGAACGCTACAAAGGCGATCTTGGGAATGTCTACCGTGCATACAATGAATTCGATAACGGTGTACAACGTGCAACGCCACAAATAAGCGACAGTGAGCTCTTCGCCGAAAGCAATCTCATGCGGGCGTTCGATGATACGGGCAATCCTCGCGCGTATGTTCGTTGGTGGCAAGAACAACAATCGAGGATGGCCGCACTGCTGCGATCTCCTCTCATACATATTGTTCTACCGAATGCATGGTTCATGAACATTGATCCGAGCGATCCATTCCTCACACCGCAAACTCAAACGGACATCGCCGCCGTTCGTGCAAACCGCAGCGACACGGTCGAACTACAAATCGAAGCCGACGATGATGCACTCGGACTTGCACTCGCATACCTAGAACGATCCATGTTACTGCATATTGAAGAAGAGCCAATTTCAATCATTGTGCCCATGGGATCCCCCGTCGAATTTCGCGCCAGAGCCGCAGACTGGTGCAACTGGTACAAAAATGAACATGCTGTCACCACCTGCGATGACGCACCACAAGACATCATCGACATCATGAATCGACTCGAGGAATACGCAACTCGTATCGACGACTATCGAACACTTCGCGCCGAACTTTCACTGACCGCAGGGGCTGTGCTCGATCTACAACATCGGCTCATGGAACCAGTGGCACAATGGTTTATCGAGAATAAGGAGCAATTGAACGGCCTCATCGACAACCGCGAACGAACGGAGCAAGAGCTCCTCCCGCTCTGGCAAGACGCGCGTCGTTCCCTCACGGAGCTCCATGAGCAATCGAATCTACCGTGGTGCATGAACCAGCGTTTCACCTCGACACTCTTCTCGTTGCCCCCCTTCGACGGCAATGCGAGCGCGTCACCCACGGGCGAACTCGCCTTACCAGCACTGCCATTGCTCCCACAAGTGGAAGATATCATTCTTGATTTTTCCACCGTTTCAACCATTACAGACACGCTCAAAATACCTGTGCTAAAACCTGTGCAAATCCGAATCGAGATCCCAACCCCGCCAACACCTGGCCCCCTCGCACCATTGCCGCCAATCGATGATCTGCGAAACGCCATGATGAATGCCATCGGATCAATGCCTACTGTAGAAAATACCCTCTCGTCCTCGACGCTCCCAAGCCCACCCACTGCAGTGTCTGGCGATACAATTGAGCAAGCACGTACTGCGCTCACTGCGATGACAGACGTTCTGCAAAAGATGAATGAACGCTATGAAAAATTCTGGAAAAGCATTGGCCCCATCAAACCAGGTGAAGAACAATTCGATCGACAAATCGAACTGAAAACAGAGATGAAATGTAGCAACTTCAATGATCTCCCCTGCGAACACGTCGAGATGGATCTCCTTGAGCGCGGACAACGCATTGGCTCGCGCCCCCTCGTACTCCTATCACAAGATTTTCATTCCGTCGGCACTACCCGCTTCGAACCAACAGTCTGCCTTGCCGAGGATGATGCATGCCATATTCTACATGCAGAACGTACCAATCCAGATGTCCGATGGGAAATACGTGGAACGAGCGCAAACAATCTTGCAATCGATGATCTGAAAATACGCATACTACGACTCACACAACCGCCGCCGCTCGGCACGCTCGACCCGCTCCTTCTACGACCCTACGAGAACGACCCATCGCCGCTGCAGTCGTTCCCTTCCATTCGTCTCACACCATGACACTGCGTATTCTTCATATCGGCATTCTTCTCTTTCTTGCAGCGCCATCACATACTGCTGCCCAACGTATTGATCCACCAACCAATGCGTCATGCATACAAGACCTCTACAGGGCCTTTGGCCGTGAGCACCGTCTCTCGCGTGCAGTGCTTTTTGGCGTCCCTCACCCACGCACTGCACCTGTCACAAGCGTACAGTACGATGCATCTGGGAATGCTTGGGTAAAAATGGGCAACAACCAATGGCAATCACCAGCAGAGGGTTTGGAAAACCAAACATTCTCCGATGCAGACATGCAACGTGAAAGTGAGAAAGATGTACTCTGCAACGAAAATAGAAACGAGATTGAACAATCCTGTGTCCGTCTTCCGCGCCGGGGCATCATTGAGACGAAAAAAACGCCCACGAGCGATCTCGTGCAACCGATCGTCCAGACCATTCGCGCTCTGCAATGCCGGTTACGAGCAGTGTGCTCCGTCGCGACGGAGTCACTGAATCAAGCGTCAGATGCGACAATTACCGTTACGCTCGATGGCTGCCTCCCGATGACATTCCCTGTGATGCAGGGGTGCATCGATGCGCCGTCCACGATCTACAACACGCTCCCTGGAAGCTGCCAAGCTGCGCGTCACCAATTGATCGCGCGCGAAATGGAGCTTCTCACGCTTACAGCTTCATACGACGCATCGTATCGTTCTCTTGCCCAATTCGCAGGCATGTTTCAGGAGTTCTTGTTGCAATTTCGCTTTCCACTGATCGAGCCCCTATGGCAAATGATCCGTATGTTCAGTGGGCTCAACGGGGTTCCGTGCTTCCAATCTGAGTGCAATGAATAACCTGGTCGCCCGCATCGGCTGCTGTGTCACATGTCTCATCCTTGCGGGGTGTGGCACATCCGATGGCGCACTCGGCAACACTCTTCTGCATCTTCCAGCATGCACAGATCAGAACACACCCTTTGAAGCGCTGTCGCTCGAAACAGCGAGAGACACATTCCACGAGACCGTCGCAAGCGTCATCAACGCACATGTCTCTGAGATCGACGACCATACGACACTCGCGCTTATGTGCACGGCACAGGATTACCGCGGCCTCCTTCAGCCATCGAAGGAATTAAAAGAACTAGCAGCGAAACTCCCTGAATGGGGCCCCTCGCGTATGGCAACACTCTCCGAGGCGGATCTTGGCTCTGTACTCTTAGAATATCTACGTGTGTATGAATGCACGCTCTATAAACGAAATCAGTTCCTAATTGGCTACATCCAAAACGAACTGTCAGAGACAGACATTGTGGAAAATGGCCAAGAAATCCAAACGATTTCTCGCCCAGATTTAACGGCCGAAGAAGGACGACAGAGCGTCATACTACAACGCGAACTTCTCACGGCTCGCCCCGCACTGGAACGTACAATCGCATTCATCGGATCCGTCGATCGTTTGCGCCCTCTCTCGGCGGAACTCGAATGTTTAAAGCGTGCATCACTTGACCTACGCAATGCTCTGGGGCTCCTTTCTGAAGCCTCCTCGTGCTTCCCAAAAATCTGGGACGCGCGAGGCTCCCTCCGCGACCTTCGCGAATGATGCGCCGCACGCTCCTCCTCTTCGGCCTGTTCCTCCTTCCGCTCTCGGTACGAGCGGCAAGTGGCGATATCTACGCCATGTTCCGCGAGCAAGTCCGACACGAACTATCAAACGATGCGGTCGATGATCCTGTCATCACCTACATCCACGGCGTCTTCCGCGACCGATGGCCCATGTCAGAAGAGGACATCCGCTCAGCTCTGCGGCACGAGTACTGGAGCGCATGCGTTCCGGAGGACGATGATGTTCCCCAGCGCAACAAAGGAAATTGCGTGGATGCGATTGGGAACATCACATCTCTCGCATCGGAAGAGCAAGGTCTACGCACGTTCGGACGCACTCTCCAGCGCATCGCGGCAGGGCAAGAACTTCCGCTCTCTGAAGTGCCCGGTCGCCCATTCCACATGGCGACGGATCTTTCGGGAATCGTCAACATATGGCGTGCAGGCACAGGCAGCATGAAAGAAACCGTCAGCGGCGCGATGCTCCTTCGTACATGGACGCCCGTAAACAATAGCCCAACAGAAATGGCCCTGCGCGAAAGAATCGACCAACTTGTCGAAGAATTTTCGAGCATGAGCGATGAACAACGCATAGGAATAGTCGCCCGGTATCAGTACGGCGTGCGGCTCGTGAAGGGCCAACGTGCCCCCCGTTATCCCTCGCCCATCGACGATGGTCAGAGCGAACCAGGGAGCGAACGACAGTATGTCTTCAAGCGATGGGAAGCGATCGAAGAGATTCTTCAAAACGCGTTCCAGTCACTCCCAATGGGAGACACCTTCAATCCTCCTCTTTCAGCCAATGAAGTTGTGTACGTCCTCCTACCAGAAGATCTCCACAATGCTCTTCCGGACAATCTTCTCCTTTGGCTTCGCATTGGTCCGTACGTTCAAGGTGAAGAAGATACCATCGGCGATGCGGGTCTTCCGTCGCTCATACAGGCTGATACTGAAGACGAGGGGGATCCGATCCTCGGCGGTAGGTATCCGCCAGAACCCGCACGCGATGCATTCAGCGATGAAAATGGGAACCCACTTCCTGTGGGGTCGAAACTACCCATCGACGGACGAGGTCTCTGCTCGATGGCGCTCGCAGGACGCGGCTATCTCTGCCGAACAGTGAAAGCGACAGGTGAAGAACAATGCCCACAAGACACTCCACTGAATACAGCAACTGCAAACATCACACTCGTTACTTGCGCGAACGACGATCCGCCAACGCTCACTGTCGCAGGTGCAGATGTCTGCCGTGATATCAACTGGACGAATAATCGCCAACGCGGATGCGCGATGACATTGTCACAAGGAAATTGTGGCACGGGGAAGACGGGACCAAAAACTCCCGATGGTCGGATTGATAGTTGTATCGGCGATACAGACGGTATCACGATGACATACTTGATCGAACATGAATTAGTACATGCAGAGCAATTGTGCGCGCTGCCACCGGGCGATATCTATGCCGGTCTCTCCGACGAAGATGCCGATGCACTCTGCTGTCGCACCGAAGGCGAAGCGCACCTCGTGAGCTGTTTGCGCATGTACGACGATGGCCTCCTCCGCGGACCAGACGGAGGACCAGCATGGATCAACGGTGTCGAAATAACGCCGCAAACGTGCATGGAAATCGCGCGAGAAGCATCGTGCCTCACAACACGTGGACATACAGTGACCTGCCCTCGCACGAGCACTCTCCTTTCAGGATCTGACATGCCTGCACTGCAAGATCTGATGCGGGGAAATCCACAAAATCTACCAGACACCTTTGCCGAAGCCACGAATCGAACAACGATGGATCAGCGCGTGTTGGCCCGCCTCCGCACGATCGAGCGCCCGTCATCGATCTGCACGCCAGGCACGGAAAGCACCTACAAAAATACCATCGGCAATAACGCGTGCTACATCGGCCAATGCATCGAAGAAACGCTCGAGCTCCACCGCATCACGGGTGGCCGATCGCCTGTTACTGTCAGTGACGAAGCCTTTCCGTGGGATGATCCAAACACGGGGAACAAACTCTCAACAACACTTCGCTCCATCCCCACTGTCACCCCATCATTACCATCGTATCGGCCAATGATCGTCCTTCGAGCCTTCGAAGATGCACTCTGCCAATTACAGGGGCTCCCTGCGGCAACACCGCCACACCTCTGCGCATTCTCACCATCCAGACGCCTCGCCGTACCATTGACCGATGGCGCATCTACCGCACTGAGCATGATCGATTCAGCGCAAGAGCAAAACGATGCAACGATGCTCATGGAAGAGCTTGGCGCCGCGCTCGGCTCGCGGATCGGAACCGATCTTCAGGGGCAGTACCTCCGCGTTGGCACACGCAGCCTCTCAGACAGTATTGCCCTCGCGAATGAACTACTGGTACGGGCAACGGACGTCACCTTCCCGATGAACATGTGCCCACTGTCTCAATAGTATGATTCGCGTACGCCTTCTGCTTATCGGCCTTCCGCTCCTCGCTCTCCCCACGTTTGTGCATGCCATCGACTGCGCCAGTCTTCCGACAACCATCGAACCGATTTCACAGCACTACGTTCGCCCCGTACTCGACAGAGCAAAGCGCGGTATCGCGTATGCACAAGAATCCAAGAACAATAGTGACTTCTTCCCCTACTACCTGCCTGGCTGGGCGCGTCAAATCGCCGGGACCATGGGGCAGCTCATCGATTCACGCCAACGACTCACGGTACGTACGGCCGAACTCGAAACAGCTTCGGCATGCGTACGGTTCGACCAGCTCCTCATCGAGTGCACAATGAACGACGTACGCGTCGCCCTCGATGCAGCACTAACCCGCGGATCATTCTTCGGCATTATGCAGCTTCAATCACTCATGCTCTTTCTGCAGGAGCGGCTCGAGATCCTTTCGAGTGGCTCTGCTGATGGCAGTTTCGCAGATGCAACCTGGGAAATTCAACGCTTGTTCGATCGTGAACAACCGACACCACTCACGGAACCATTCTGCCCCTTTCATTCTGACTACACGCCCCCGCGCCATACGGGATACGGATGTGACATTTCTGTGCTTACATCGATCACTCAGTCGATTGGCACAGGAACGATTCCTTTTATTGATGCAGAGCTCGAAGGCCTCCAGGCAATAGAGCGTGAAACAAATGCGTTCCGCCAAATCCTGCCACTCCTTCAGGCAGCGGCGCAATCGTCTAGCACCTCATCTGCGCCATCAGAACCTGGCCATCGAATACTCATTGGCTGCCAGGAAGAAACAGGAACATGCAGTGATGATGCATCGCTCGTCTGTGGCTCAAGCGAATTCTGTGCATCGAAAGGGCAGGGCACATGCCTTCGAGACGAAGCATCCCCGACAATTCCAAAGCGTGCAGTGCGCGGACCATTCTCGTACTCAAAAAACCATTTACGACTCCTCACTGATTTCGTCGCCAAGCGCGTTGATGATGGCTTTTCGCGTACCTTTGAATCCGATTGGGCCAGGATTGAAGACCTTCCAGCCGGAAGTGATGCACTCTTCGAACGCGAGAACGACATCCTCTCGATGATCGGGGCGCGCACGGAAAATCGCGTCTACTTTCAAAGTAACAGCGGCTTACAAGGCTGGCATGAGGCAACGGTCTTTCCAGAGGCAACAGACAGTCAATTAGAAATTGCGGCATCGCTCAGCGACATGCGTACGTCCATCGGTGAACTCTCTCGCCTCGCGAGTACAAAACTCGGTCTTCGATCGGTCATTATCGATCTCGCATACTTCCTTCGTCGCACGTGCGCCTTCCGCCCGTGCCAACAAACGCTCGAACAAATCATTCGTATCGCGCTAGAGGATGTGTGCTTCCCCTACGCAAATGGTGAATTTTTGAACGACACTGTCGAAAATCCTCGCTGGAAAACATGTGCAGAAGCCGCATGTATCCAGGTCGATGGTGCAAATCTCAGTGGAACGTGTCAAAGCGTTCTTCCGTAAGAAGAAGAGCCACGACAAAAGATAGGCCCGCTTGTCGGTCGACAGGTATACTACGCCTGTGAAGCCTGAAGATTTTGTCCATCTGCATAACCACAGCACGTATTCGCTGTTAGAGGCACTCCCGAGCCCCGAGGAACTTGTGCTGCGTGCCAAAGAGCTCGGGCAAACGGCTGTCGCACTCTCTGATAAGGGCTATGTGTATGGCCTCATAGAATTCTACCAGTACGCGACAAAACACGGCCTCAAACCCATTCTCGGGCTTGATGCGTACGTCGCCGCACGCACGCGCCACGATCGCGAAAGCGGCACGGATACGAAGAGCTTTCCTCTCACCCTGCTCGCTGCCACGCAAGAAGGCTACGGGCATCTCCTCCAAATCGCCACGATCAGCTCGATGGAAGGGATGTACTACAAGCCACGCATCGATGACGAACTCATGATGACGTACGGAAAGGGGCTCATCTGCCTCACAGGCCCCATCACTGGCGCAATCGGCCAGGCCGCACTGCATGAAGATGGCGACCGCATCAAAGCCCTCACCGCGCAGTATCAACGATGGTTTGGCGATGGGAATGTGTACTACGAACTCATGGACCTCCCTGGCGTCTCGGGCCAAGCAGAAGTGAATCAGCAATTGATTCGCTATGGCAAAGAGCTTGGTATCCCCGTTGTCGCTACTTGTAACAGTCATTACTGCCGCCAAGACGACGCCGAAGCGCATGATATTCTTCTGTGTATCCAGAAAAGTGCGAATATTGCAGATCCTGGGCGGTTTTCGATGCGTGACTCTGATTTCTCGATGCGTCCATTCGAGGAGCTTGAGAAAGCATTCGCTCATGTTCCTGAAGCACTCGAGAACACGCGTGTCATCGCGGACCGCTGCAATGTGACGTTCGAATTTGGAAAAAACCATATTCCCGTGTTCCCGCTTCCCGGTAACAAAACAGAGGAGTCCTATCTCCGCGAGTTAGCAGATATTGGTTTTGCACGCGTCTACCCACACCCACCAGAGGGCCACCGTGAACGGCTGGAGTATGAGCTCTCGATTATTATTCAGGTCGGGTTCTCCGGATACTTTCTCATCGTGCAAGATTTCATGGCCGAAGCGCGACGTCGCGGCATCACGGTCGGTCCCGGGCGCGGCTCTGCGGCCGGCTCTATGGTGAGCTACGCACTGGGGATCACGGGTATTGACCCAATGGAACACGGCTTACTCTTCGAGCGATTCCTCAACCCCGAGCGCGTTCAAATGCCCGATATCGACCTCGATTTCGCAGATAATCGCCGCGACGAAGTACTCGAATATGTGCGCACAAAATACGGCGAAGACCGTGTCGCGCAAATTTGCACCTTCGGAACCCTCGCAGCTCGGGCAGCCGTAAAAGATGTTGGTCGCGCGTACGGCATCCCGTTCCTCGAAATGAACAACCTCGCAAAACTCATCCCCGATCGCCCCGGAACAAAGCTGAAAGACGCACTCGCAATGACTGAAATGAAAGATGCCTACGAAAGCAACGAGCTCTACAGGAAAGTACTTGATGCAGCGCTGAAGCTCGAAGGCAAAGCACGCCATGTTTCGGTCCATGCGTGTGGTGTCATTATTGCTCCAGCACCCACCACACAGTGGACTGCTCTGCAGAAAGCACCGAAGGACGACCACACAACCATCACGCAGTACTCTGCAAAACCACTCGAATCACTCGGCCTCCTGAAGATGGATTTCCTCGGGCTCATGAACCTGACCGTCATTCAAACGGCACTCGAAATCATCGAGAAAACACGAGGGGAAAAAATCGACATCACAAAGATCCCCACGGCGGACAAGGCCACCTTCGCGCTGCTCCAACACGGGGACACGACTGGCGTCTTTCAGTTGGAATCGGGCGGCATGCGCCGCTATCTCAAGCAATTGAAACCCACACAGTTTGACGATATTACCGCCATGGTCTCGCTCTACCGACCAGGCCCCATGGATTGGATCGATAGTTTCATCAAACGAAAGCACGGCAAAGAAGAGGTGAAATATGTGCACGACGATCTACGCCCTGTGCTCGAACCCACGTTCGGCATTGGTATTTACCAAGAACAAATTTTAAAAATCGCTCAAGTCTTCGCAGGGTTTTCTCTGGGAGAAGCCGACTTACTCCGCCGGGCCATCGGGAAGAAGATCAAGAAAGAGCTTGATGCGCAGCGTGAAAAATTCATCCATGGCGCGACATCGAAGGGGTACGACGAGAAACTCGCCATCAAGATTTTCGATGATGTCATCACGCCATTTGCAGGCTATGGGTTCAACAAAAGTCACGGCGCGGCGTACGCACGGATCGCCTACGAAACAGCGTACTTGAAAGCCAATTACACAGCCGAGTTTATGGCCGCGCTCCTCACGAGCGATGCAGACGATACCGATCGTGTGACCATTGAAATCGACGAGTGCCGCGCGATGGACATTCAAGTGTTGCCGCCAGACGTCAACGAATCGTACAGCGCATTCACGGTGATCCCACCCAAGGAACACGGTGGCCAATGGTCCATTCGCTTCGGTCTTGCTGCCGTGAAGGGCATTGGCGAAGGATCGGTCGCAGAGCTGATTGCAGAACGCAAGCGCGGTGGACCGTTCCTCACGATCGAAGATTTCGCAGGGCGATTACCTCCGAAAATCCTCAATAAAAAACTTCTAGAGTCACTGGGCAAAGCTGGCGCACTCGATTCGCTTGTGGAGCGCCGCACCATCGTAGAACACTATGAAGCAATCATCGCCTATGGCAAAGGTGCCGAAACGTCGGGGAGTGGCCAAGCCTCGCTCCTCGATGGGCTTGATACTGCGGTAGAGCGTTCTTCCATCGAATTTCGCACGACGCTCCCCGCCACCCCACAGCAAAAACTGGAGTGGGAGAAGGAATCGCTCGGCCTCTATGTTTCGAGCCATCCGCTGGCGGGTTTGAAGAAGTACATCGCCCGCAAAGCGCAGATGATCACGGATCTCACGAGTAAGCACGTCGGCAAGAAAGCGACACTGGCTGGCATCGTCGAGAGCGTGAAGAAACTACGCACGAAGAAAGGCGACACAATGGGCATCGTCGTGCTCGAAGACCCTACAGGGAAAATAGAACTCACACTCTTCCCAAAGACCTACGCCGAAGCGATGTCGGTGCTGGAACAACCAGATACGGTACTCGTGGCGAGTGGCGTCATCGATCAGCGTGGCGGGCAATTACAAATGAAGGTAGACGCCGTGAAACGCTCGTCGCTTTCCACGATGATCCAACGTGCGAAAGACGAGAACCTCTTCGATGAAGAAGAGGCAAAGCGGGGTCTGACGCGCGTACGACGAGAGGAAGATAGCGGTGTCGAGGGCGTGGATGACGAAGGAAATGTGATTGCCGACGCCAAGGTGATGAGCGACCCCACCGCCGTCACGGTCGAGTCATCCTCCGAAACCACGCAGATCACGATCCACACCGTCGCCCTCCCGGCCCGCGCCCCAAAGCAACTGCTCCTCGACCTGAAAGACGTATTCCTCCGTTACCCTGGACCCGAAAAAATACAGCTCAAAATCGGCGAACAATCGATCGCTCTCCCCGTGACGATCACAATGTCGCCACTCCTCCAGCAACGGATCGACGAGGTCCTCAAGCGGTATGCGACGGAATAGGTGTATACTCGCCCCGTGCACTGCCCCGCCTGCCACAGTCCCGATACCGCCGTCATCGATTCCCGCGTGAGCGAGGAGGGCAAAGCCGTGCGTCGGCGACGCGAATGCACGAAGTGCGAACACCGCTTCACGACGTTCGAGCGACAGGAAACATCCCTCATCGTCATCAAGCGCGATGGCACGCGGGAGCCATACGTCCGCACGAAAATCGAACGTGGCGTGTGGTTGGCGTGTACGAAGCGCCCCGTGACCCAAGAGCAAGTCGAAGGCATGCTCTCGCGGCTGGAAGAACGTTGGGTATCAGTCGGACCGGAGGTGCCCACCTCGACCCTCGGGGAAGATTTGATGAAAGAATTAAAGAAGCTCGATCAAGTCGCCTACATTCGCTACGCGAGCATCCACCGTGAATTCACCGACGTGGAAGAGTTTAAAGAAGAAATTACAAAGCTCTGGGCGACGAAAAATGCAGGGAAGAAGTGACAGAATTGTCGTTTGTGTCACTTTTACATAAATACTTCGATCCGAACGCTGTTTTCGGTATCCTCTGCCTATGCTACGAACCCACACCTGCGGCGAACTCCGCGATGCTCATATCGGCCAAACGGTTACCCTCTGTGGGTGGCTCAATCGACGCCGCGACCATGGTGGCCTCATCTTCCTTGATGTGCGTGACCGCTACGGCTGCACGCAGGTGGTGATCCAACCAGAAGATAAGGCAATTTTCGATGCTGCGGAGAAGGTACGCCCCGAGTGGGTCCTGAAGATCACAGGCACGGTGAAGAAGCGCTTAGAAGGCGCTGAACGAACGGACCAATCAACGGGCACGATCGAACTGATCGCTACAGAACTCGTCGTCCTCAATGAAGCAAAAACACCCCCCTTCGAAATCGCTGCATCGAGTTCAGTAGCGGAACCAAACGAAGAGCTTCGCTTGCAATATCGCTACCTCGATCTGCGCCGTGAGCGCATGCAACGTAACATCCTCCTCCGCTCGAAGATCTTCCAGATCATCCGCATGTACTTCACGGCGCAAGGATGCGTCGAGATCGATACCCCCTGCCTCATCAAAGGAACGCCCGAAGGCGCACGCGAGTATGTGGTCCCCTCTCGCATGTACCCTGGCACATTCTTTGTGCTTCCACAAAGCCCGCAGCAACTGAAGCAGCTCTCGATGGTCGGCGGCCTTGACCGCTACTTCCAGATTGCCCGTTGCTTCCGCGACGAAGACCTCCGCGGCGACCGCCAGCCAGAGTTCCTCCAACTCGATTTCGAAATGAGCTTCGGCGAAGAAAAAGACGTGCAAGCAATCATCCAAGGCAGTATCGAAGAGATACTCAAGCAGTGCAGTGAGAAGAAACTGCGCTGGGGCAAGGTCGAGCGTTTCACCTGGAAACACGTGATGGACACCTACGGCAGCGACAAGCCAGACCTTCGCTACGACCTACCCATTGTCGACGTAACCACCATCGCGAAAGGCTGCAACTTCACGGTATTCGAGAAGGCGTTAGACCTGAAAGATGGCGTTGTTCGTGCCCTACGAGTTCCAGGAGGCGCAGAACTCAGCCGGAGCGAGATCGATACCTGGACCGAGCTTGTGAAAGAGCAGAAAGCAAAAGGACTGGCGTATATTCTCTTTAAACAAGACGGCCCGAGCTCCCCGCTCCTCAAGTTCTTCCGCGAAGGGTTTATCGAGGAGCTTCAGAAAGCTACGGGCGCCGTCACGGGCGACGCCCTCTTCTTCGCTGCGGACCGTTATCGCATTGCGTGCGCATCGCTCGGTCGTGTGCGCAAAGAGGCTGCCGACCGTTTCAAGCTGATCGACGAATCAGTCCATGCGCTCTTTTGGGTCACGCAATTCCCCATGTTCGAGGAGCAAGATGACGGCACGGTCACTTTCAGTCACCACCCGTTCACAAGCCCCAACCCCGAAGAGTGGAAGCACCGCACAGAAAACCCGCTCGGCGTGCATGCGGTTTGCTACGACCTTGTATTAGACGGTTACGAACTGGGTTCTGGCAGTATCCGCATTCACCACCCAGAGTTGCAGAGCGAAGTCTTCGACATGCTCGGCATCACACGTGAAGACGCTGAGAAGCGGTTTGGCCATATGCTCCGCGCCTTCGAATACGGCGCTCCCCCACACGGCGGCTTCGCCTACGGGATCGACCGCGTCGTGATGATCGTCGCGGGTGAGCCAAACATCCGCGAAGTCACGCCCTTCCCGAAAGATCAGAAAGCGAAAGATCTCATGCTCTCGGCTCCGTCCGAACTGCCGAAAAAACAGTTAGAAGAGCTTCATTTGAAGATCGTCGAGTGACCTTGACAAATTGCTATTAATTGTTAATAATACAATTATGTCAATTGAAGCAAATTTCGCGACAGAAACTGATTTAAATGAATGGATTGATCGTGGCTCAAATCCAAATTTAAAGAGAGAATGGGTAAGAAAAGCAGTATGGGAATCGATCAATTTATATCAATATACAAAAATTAGACCACTGTTACTTAAATTATTAGTGGAACATCAGCAGCCAAAATTCTTAGCTCATTGCTTTACAATACCAAACAGTGTTCAAGTTTTGTGTGGAGGCAAAGCTCTCGAATATAAACCATTAAAAACAAGCTATGAGCGTTTCTTCTCTCTGCATGGAGCAACTGGAGGGGTGATTGATCAAGATAATGATTATTCAGTAAAAAATGCATACGGGGTGGCGATTTTTGAGGATGCCGTTTTCGATGAAATCGCTTCTCCAGAAATATCAGAGGATGAATGGAAGGGGGTACGACAATTGCTGCAAGGAAAAAATTGGAAAAAGAATTCTGACGAATTAGGCAAATTCGTTCATACTACAAACGGTAAAAAAATAGATGACGTACATAATGTGGAAAATGAAATTATCCGGCCGTTACAATCCATTGATGCCGTTCGAAACGTAACATACCCAGAAGGCTACACTCAAAGAGAAAGGCCATATATCGACACTGGCACCTCCGAAGTCGGCTTTCGTTTCGCAAAGCTTACTGCTGATAAAAATATTGAGCCATTATCAATTTCTCTTCAAAAAATTAAATATTTAGCAATCATACACCGTGATCCAAATCGTTATGAATTCACATATGAAATAGTGAAAGAGTAATCAATGCATCCCCATCGCCTGCTGAATATCTTTCACCACGGCATTTGGGTGGGCGATGTAGGGAATCGCCGTTCCTCCTTCGAATGTCAGCGTGCCGTATGA
>CAZLEW010000003.1:0-24433 GCA_964558635.1 uncultured Candidatus Peribacteria bacterium | reverse complement strand
CAAGATTTTTAAGATGCACTCGCGGTTGAACGTAGCACGGATTTTTTTTGGATCGATGACAAACGGGAGCGTGACCGTGCGCGAGAACGGTCCCCAGAAACATTCTTGGATGTAGAACTGATCATTCGGAATTGTTTCTCCTTGTTGGCGGTTTCCGCGGATTGTGAGTTGGTTGTCTGTAACTTCGATATCGAGATCCGACAACTTTACGCCTGCGATGGGCGCACGGATGATGTAGTAGGTATCCAGCTCGTAGATATCGACTGCCACTTGGCCTGTTCCGCCCTGTGAGGGGCCATTCGTAGACGTGGTTTTTGCTGGCTCTGCATCGTCTTGTCCCAGCCCTGAGAAAATGCCGTGGAAGGGAAATTGTGAAGACATTCTTAGTTCAATCGTACATCCTGGGGCTTTGAGACGGCAAAAATGACGAGTGGCGCAAATGGAGTAGTTAGTAGGTAGTAGGGTGCAATGAGTGGCGTCCATTCGTAACTTCGATCACAATTCAGTCGTATGACGCAGGTGTATATCCTCTGCCTCTCCCTCTGTTTATGAATATTCTTCATGCGGTTTTCCTTGGTATTACGCAGGGCATCACGGAGTTTCTCCCAATTTCCAGTGACGGACATTTAGTGGTTGTAGAGCGACTTCTCGGTATTGAGGTTGTTGGTCGTGATGCCCTTGGGTTCGATATTCTATTGCACTGTGGAAGCCTCCTCGCGATTGCTGTTGGGTTTCGTGATGTATGGATATCACTCGTGCGGGGGCTCTGTTCCAGGGATGCAGCCTCATGGCGGTTGGCCGCGCTTATTTTCATTGCGACCGTGCCAGGTGTGTTCGCTGGTTTATTCTTCCAGGGTGTTATTGCAGAGATGCGTTCATTGACGGCAGCAGCCATTGGGTTCCTCATCACGGCGGGGTGTCTCATCCTTGGCGAGTGGGTAGGCAAGAAGCAGAAATTGCGCGAAAGCACGCCGACAGTCTTTGAGGCGATCCTCATTGGCTTAGCACAAGCTGCGGCAATTCTCCCTGGTGTATCACGTTCGGGTTTAACAGTCTCGACGGGGCGTGCGCTTGGCCTTGGGCGAGAGTCTGCGCTTAATTTTTCATTTCTCATGGCCATGCCGATTATTGCTGGAGCGGTGGTAAAAACGATTCTCGATGTATCGGATGGTCAGGTGCTGTTTCCTCCGTTTTCTGTTGCTGTGTCAGGGTTTACAGCGTCGCTTATTGTAAGCCTCGTTGCGATTCTATTTTTGCGTCGGTTTGTGCGAACGCATAGTTTTGCATGGTTTGCATGGTATCTGATTCCGCTTGCGCTTGTGCTCTTGATGGAAGATTCAGGGCTTCGGCATTTCCTTGCAGAGCCCCACGCACGTGAGGCAGTACGCGGCTTTGGAGCGGCTGCAGTGTTTCTCTTTGCGTTCGTCGAAGTGATCCCTCCGTTTAGCATCGTATCACCGGGCGTATCAGCCCTCATCATTGCGGGGTCACTCGCGCCAGATACTCTTTCGCTCCTGTTCTTTATCGTTGCAGCGGTGTCAGCGTCGTTTTTGGGGAACGTGGTGTTGTATACAGCGGGGCATTTTACAGGGCCAGCATTAGAGCGGGCATTGCGCCTTTCAAGTGCAAATCGGATTCGAGCAGAGAAATTTATTCAGCGCGCAGGCATGTGGGCCGTTGTGGGTGGGCAATTCTTTTCGATTCTACGCCCCACTATTGCGTTTACTGCGGGGGTCTTGCGTATGCCAAGGCTTCGTTTTCTCTCTGCGGCATTCCTTGGAGCATCCCTCTGGGGCTCATCTGCATTGATTGCAGGATTTGTCTTGCAAGAAAATCTTCGCCTTGTCATCTCTGCTGTTGTGACGATTGGTGCTCTTGCGCTGAGTGGCTTCGGAATTATTGCCCTGATCGAGTGGTTCCGTACGCGACGTCGCGGATGATTCGCGACTGTGGTCAAATACGCTTGCATGGAATCGCTCACTCCGTAAGATAGTGGCCCCCTATGTCTGTCACATTAAAAAATCACATTCGCCGTTTGCGCTTCGAGCACGGTATGACACAAGAAGAATTAGCGCTGCGAACGGGTGTTTCGCGTCAGACAATCATGTCGATCGAACGCGGTCAATCCAACCCATCGATTCTCCTTGCGTATAAAATCGCATCCGCACTCAACGTGCCTGTGATGGCAGTGTTCGAGATGGATGGAAAGCTGGCACCCGTTTAATAGACGGAAATTCTGCTCTCTGCTCTCTGCTCTCTTTATTCCTCGTTCCTCGCCGTCGTCGTTCGTACATCCACAACCGAGAGTTGTACATTTCGTCGTCCATTCCATTCGTTGACTGTTATGCGGCAAGCAAGGTCGACTGTACCCGTGAGTGCAGCGGCATACTCCCCAAGGCCAAACCCAATAATACCCATATCACCGACGCGCGCTTGTAGATGTTGTTGATCGCTTCCGACACGGCGGATCGTGGTGAGTGCGACCGATGGAATAAGGAAGATCGGTTCGCGATTGCCCGCGCCGAATGGTTCAAGCTCTGCGAGTGCTTCAACGAGTTGTATGGTGACGCGTTCGATCGGTAATGCAAGATCGATGGTAATCGTTGGCTGCAGAGCATCTTCACGAATGTATGAAAGAACATCATCGTGCAGTGCACGTTGGATTGCATCGATGTGTGTCAGTGGAAACGAGCAACCACCCGCCTGCGCATGGCCACCGAACGTCGTGAACAACTGTGCATGCGCGCGGAGCGCCCCCGCGATATCGTGACCGGGGATACCCCGCAGCGAGGCCGTGCAGTAGCCATCTTTGATGGTAATGACTGCCGATGGTCGGCCAAATCGCTCTGTGAGTTTACCTGCGATCAACCCGATAATGCCCTTCGGGAAGCGTTCCGATGCAATGCAAATACACGCGGGGAGATTGTGGATATCGAGCATGCCGAACGCTTCTTCCATACATTCTTGTGTGAGGCGTTGGCGTTCACTATTCAGTGCGTCGAGTTGATCGATACATGCAGCGTCGCCGAGGAGTGCCTGCAGGCTGAGCGTTGCATCGTCCAGGCGCCCCGCGGCATTGAGGCGTGGCGAGAGGCGAAATGCAATGTCACCACTCGTAGGAACAGGGCCGATGCCGCTTCGGTTTCGAAGCATCCCAAGGCCGCTTGATGCGTCCAGTCGCGCTAATGCAGCCAGGCCTTCTTGGACCATTATGCGGTTTTCATGTGTGAGTGGAACAACATCACCTACCGTGCCAATAGCGGCGAGTGCGGCGTCGGTATCCATATCCGCCCATGGTGTACCTTCGACCGCGTGTGCGAATGCGAATGCGACGCCCGCTGCTGCGGGGGGTGATCGCAGTGTTGTGAGCGATGGATGTAACACGGCGAACGCTGGCGGCATATCTACAAACGCATGGTGGTCGATGACGATCACATCGATGCCGAGCATGCGTGCATGCGCGAGAGGATTGATGGCAGTGATACCCGTATCAGTTGTGATCAGGAGTGTAACGCCATGTGCATGCATCTCGGTGATGTGCGCCTGTTGTACGCCGTATCCTTCTTTGAGGCGGTGTGGCAGTCGCACGATGGGTTCAATGCCCAGACGTCGCAGAAGCCGTACCAGGATCGCGGTAGAGGTGACGCCATCACAATCATAGTCGCCGATGATTCCCACTGTTTCGTGCGTTGATGCTGCTTTTTTCAGGCGCTCTGCTGCCGCTGCCGCCATCGGATACGTCGAAGAATCGGTCCAGGCGCGCACGCTATCGTCGCCAAGGAACCGTGCCTGTGCAAAGGACAACGCAATAGCAGCAGCATCACCCGAGAACGTATGTTCTGGAGCGGTCCATCGTTTGCCCGTGAACGAGAGGTGCTGCACGCATGGAGCGTAGCACGGCGAGTAGAGATCTACGGAACGGTTGTGTTATTTTCTTACGATGTCTGCCGTGCCTTTCGCAGCGTGTAGCCAATGGCAGCCGCGCTAGAGAGGAGAAGAACGATCGTTCCCATTCCTGTGGGTGCGAGCGGCGCCCCACCATGCAGTGGTTCTGCTGGTGCACTTCCTCGAAGGATTTCAGTAGTATTATCCTGTTGTTCGATTCGTGTGCGATTCACACGATCAATGACGCGTGCATCGCGGCGCTCTTCTGGCGTGAGTGTTGAACCATCGGGAACCCAGTCGATCGCATCATCGTCTGGTGCGGCATTGTGTTGTTCTTCGATCACGATTGGCGAGACGTCTGTTTCGTCTACTTCACGGGAAGGTGCAGTATCGGGTGCTTGTATAAAATCGCCACTATCAAGCATTTCTTCTGGTGTGACATAGGCAGCCACAGGAAGCGGAAGAAGTGTGCCAAGTGCAAGGAGTGCGAAGAGAATGCGCATAGAAGGTGAAAGGGAATATTATTTGCAACCGCGTTTGCCCATTGTCAGACATGTCAGATATTCCTGGAAGTCATGCGTGCCGTTGCCGTCGGTATCAGGGAGTCGAGGGTCTGTTTCGCCTGTATCAACAATGCCGTTCATGTTTGTATCTTCGCCAAGATACAGCACTTGCCCGTTTCGAAGGCGTTGCCGGCATTGTCCGTCGCAGAGTCCGTCGCGATCGGTATCTATCTTGCGAGGATCTGTTTCACCACTCTCAATTCGGCCGTTCCAGTTTGCATCTTCAATACCATCAATGATGCCATCGAGATCAGAGTCGCGAAGTGTAGGGCTCGTCCCACGCGTAAATTCAACACTATCAAGAATGCCGTCAGCATCGGTATCCTCGAGCAATTCATCGGTTCCTAGATCGCGCTCCAGGCGGTTATTCAGGCGATCTCCATCATCATCGAGGCTAATTGGGAGCGGTGCTTCGCTCATGAGGTAACACATTTGCCCACCTTTGAAGAAATCGATTTGATGTCGGATAGGCGTTGGTGTTCTGGATGTTGAACGGATGACATCGTCTTTTGTGGGGATGTTCTGGAGGCTGAAGACGGGTGCTGCCGTCCGTTCTTTCTCTGCGCGGACGTCGCGTTCTTTTTCTGAGAGGAAGAGTAACCCTTTGAATCCTGTGCGCTTATCCACTGTTTCTGGCGAGTCATTCTCTGGGTAGCAGTAACCCCAGTACCGCACGTCTTTTCCCTTCAGGCCAAGGAGGATTTCGCGGTTAATGCTTTTGACGGAGAATGGAATATGAAAGACCGTATGCACATTCGGTGGGACAGTCGCGCCGCTCATGACTTCCTGCTCTTCGATGACTGTCCATCGCACGGGTGCTTTTTTTTGAACGAGGAATGCTTGTGCTGTTTCGCTTGAGGGAATGAGCATGGGAATAAGCACTGCCGTTAGCGCAATCGCCGAGGAGACGGTGATCGCCTGAAGGGTGAGTTTTGCACGATGGAGAGCATTCGAAACCATCTGATCAGTATACCATAATCTTGGGGTCGTTTCCAGCACGGTTTATGCTGTACACTGCGCCGTATCGCACACGATCCCTACTCCGTTCTCGGCCTTGAACGTTCTGCATCCGCGGACGATATAAAGAAGGCGTACCGTCGCCTGAGTAAAGAGTGGCACCCTGATAAGCATGCAAATAAAAAGGATGCCGAAGCGAAATTTAAGGAGATTAATGAAGCGTACGAGACGTTGAGTGATCCAGAGAAGAAGCAATCATTCGATCGCTTTGGCCGAACGGGTGGTGTTGGTGGTCAGTCAGGTGGCGGCGGATTCGATTTTTCTGGGTTCCAGGGAGGGTTCGGCGATGCAGGCGACCTGGGTGATTTGTTCGAAAACTTCTTTTCAGGGGGGCAGCGCGGCGGCGGTCGACGGCGAACACAAGGCCAAGACCGCAGTGTCGCCGTTGACGTTGATCTGCGTGATGTCCTTGAAAAAAAGACTGTACAATTCCGGCTGACGCGCATTCGCGCATGCGAAATCTGCTCGGGTTCGGGAGCAGCGAAAGGAACGAAGGTCATCTCATGCAAAACGTGCAGCGGCACCGGTCAGGTGACACGCATCGCACAGTCAATTTTTGGCCAAGTACAGCAGCGGGCGATGTGTAGCGCATGTCAAGGAAGTGGTTCGATTCCTGAGACGCCCTGCAGTACATGCAAGGGGGTAGGACATACCGAACAAACGGAGACGATTTCGGTTGATATTCCCGCGGGTATTGATGACGGTCAGCAGCTGCGGCTCAGTGGTCAGGGCGACGTAGGATTACGCGGTCAGCAGGCGGGTGATCTCTATGTCACGGTGCGTGTTCGGCCCGATAGGCGTTTCACACGCGAGGGTGCCGATATGAAATCGTCTGTGGCGGTCCCCGTGGTCGATGCCGTGCTCGGGGCAGAGATCGAAGTCGAGACAATCCAGGGTACAGTAACGGTCACGCTCCCCGCGGGGACGCAACCGGGACAAGTCTTGCGACTCAAGGGGAAGGGTCTCCCTGAACTCGGCCGTAGCCGCCATGGTGACCACTACGTTGAAATTCAGGTCGAGATCCCGACGAAATTGAGTAAGCACGAGAGGAAGATCTTGGAGGAGTGGAAGGGTGTGAGGGGGTAGCTACATGTTTCGCAGCCTCGAAGGGCTGCTCTGGAGCATATGCTTAGCAGCACCCGTTCCTGGGTGCGGCGCTAAGGGTGACGGTCACACCGATTTCTCCAGCATGTTCCGCAGTCGTGCTGCCTCTTTCTCATTTGTATTCTTGCCCTACAATGAGAGTGTCATCGTTGACATTGTATCTCATTTGCACCATGAAAGTATCTTCTGCATCACTGCATAGGCTTGCGCTCGCGCTGATCGCTCTGTGCACGTATCCAGGATTACAGTTTTTAAATATTCCATTTCCTGGAGCATTTTTTTTCATCATCCTATTTTTGTCCTTACTCATGAGTGTCATTCTCTACCCTCGTGGGACATTTGTTGTAAAGAGTTTGCTGGGAACGGCTGTTCCACTCTGTATTCTCTTGTGGTTGGTACTAGATTTTAGTAGCGAAGCGATTGGTTTAGAAATCATCATTCTCTTCCTTGTGTTGTATATTGCGTGGTTAGGGCTTGTGATTTACTCATCCGTTCACTCTGAGAAACGCGTTCTATTTGCCGCGATAGTATTGATCGCGGTCGTAGCGTTGGGTGGGCAGTTTCTTGTATACAAAACTCAGAAGGAAGCCAATCTCAGAAGGAAGAATGTTGATCAGTATTTAACTATTCTTACTCGGATTCGAGATCGAAACTACGAGGATCCACAATCGACATTTTCTCTCTGCACGCAGTTAGCGAATATCGCAGGTGAAAGCTCAGGACGATCATGTGCTATTGCATTGGCCCAAGCTGAGAACGATGTCTCTTGGTGTGATTCAATTCAAGATGAGGAAGATAAGATGGTTTCATGTTATGTACCACTCACGCACGGGTTGACACTTCAAGATCAGATTGGCGTTTGCAGGAGTGCTCAGAATTTCAACGTCGTTGATAGGTGTCTGATAGCAATTGTTGAGAATAGACCTAATCTTCATGAAGAAGATGCTCAGGAAGTATGTCGATGGTCATCAGAAGTATGTCTTACTTGGTGGGAATGGCGTCGAGACCGCGAGGTTGTTACTCGTTAATATTCCTTGTTCATCAAAGATCACATTCTCCTAGTTCGACGCTGGTCACCATGGCAATGGTTAAATATCGAGGTTTTCCAACCCATCATCCGCTGGGGCGATCACAGGCGTGAGCTCTTCGCCGCCTGGCGACACGCGCTCTTTCTCATTCTTCAGCTTCAGCACGATCTGGCGGTAGTCCCCTTCTCCGATCGATTCCGTCGTGAGGTCGCTGAGTGACGGCGTGTTCGCAATATGTACGTGCACGACGCGGCGGAAGTACGGCGACATGGGCGACAGCGCGATGCGGTTCCCTGTGCGGCGCACGAGATCGGCTTTCGCTTCGGCGATGCGCTTCACCTTCTCTTCTTGTTCGCTGCGGTACTTATCAACATCGAGGACAATGAGCGGCGAGGTCGCGAGCTTCTCTTTCGTGCGAATAATCGATTTTGCGAGGTGTTGGATGCTATTCAGCGTTTCGCCATGCCAGCCGATGATGCGGCTCGCCTCGGGCGAATCGATATCAACGCGCAACGTATTGCCGTCGTTTCGCACGCTCACGGCGCCATGAGGCAGCTTGAGGTGATCGAGGAGGGTGGTGACAGTCTGTTGGACGAACACAGAATCCATAGGCAAGTCGGAAAGTGGAGGCACTCTACCAGAACGGGAATCAGGAAGTAAGAATTAAGAATTATGAAGAAATATTCGATTTTGACCTTTATTCTTTATTCCAGATTCTTTCTTCTTGATACATAAAAGAAAGACCTCCTTTTACGGAGGTCTCTCTCGAACGAAGAATCTATGATGAAGATTAGCGAACAGCGTCCTTGAGCGTCTTGCCGGCCTTGAACGATGGGACCTTCATCGCAGGGATGGAGATCTTCTGCGTTGGGTTCCGTGGGTTCACACCCATGCGTGCAGCGCGCTTGCTGACGCGGAATGTTCCGAAGCCCGTGACCGTGACGGAGTTTCCTTTCTTCAACTCGCGCGTGATCATGCTCGTGAGAGCCTCGAGCGAGAGAGCGGCTGCGCGCTTCGTGATGCCTGCAGCGTTCGCGATGTGCGCGATCAAATCCTGCTTGGACATAAGGGGGAGGGGGAGGATGTAAAGAATTGCTGCCATCTAGTCTACGGCGAAGAAGGGCTTGCGCAAGCCACTTTTCTATCTGGATTGGCTTGCATAAGCCAAAAAAATAGTTACATGGCTACGGTAAGCCAAAAAAGTTGAGTACAAACAATGATCAACAAACGAAGAAATCCGTCGTGAAAACAGTGATTCCACAGGTAATTTCACCTTTTTGCACGTCGTGATCGTGTGGTCGTTTCTTTGACAATGCGGCCTCTACGTCCGTACGCTCCCTCGGAGTTTCTCTCATCCCTTCTTCCCTTATGCCACATCTTGTTGTCGTCGAGAGTCCCGCCAAAGCAAAGACGATCAAGCGCTTCCTCGGGAAGGAGTTTATTGTCGAAGCAAGTATGGGTCACATTCGTGATCTGCCCGAGAGTGGCCTTGGGGTGGATGTTGCGGGCGATTTTGAACCGACGTACGAAGTTACAAAAGAGAAGGAATCAGTGGTGAAGAAATTGAAAGCCGAATTAAAGAAGTGTGATGAGCTGTGGATCGCGACTGACGAAGACCGCGAAGGCGAAGCGATCGGTTGGCACCTCACACAAGCGTTGAAGATTAAAGACTATGCACATGTGAAGCGCATTGTCTTCCATGAAATTACCGAGAGCGCTATTCAGGAAGCCGTTTCGAAGCCGCGCACGTTGGATATGAACCTTGTCGATGCGCAGCAAGCGCGCCGTATCCTCGATCGTCTCGTGGGGTACACGCTCTCACCGTTCCTCTGGAAGAAAGTCTACTCCGGGCTCTCTGCGGGTCGCGTGCAATCGGTTGCCGTGCGCATCATCGTCGATCGTGAGCGCGAAATTCGGGCCTTCAATCCCGAGGAGTACTGGTCGCTCGAAGCGGAGCTCGTCACTGATAAGAAGGAATCATTCAAAGCGGCACTCTCGCAGAAGAATGGTGAGAAATGCGTGCCGACGTCGAAAGAGGAGATGGACGTCGTGCTGAAGGACATTGAAGGAGTGTCGTACGCCGTATCGAAGATGGAAGAGAAGGACGTAAGCCGCAATCCCGCTGCGCCGTTTACAACATCGACCCTTCAGCAGGAAGCCGCTCGCAAGCTTGGGTTTTCTGTGAAGCAGACGATGGTGGTCGCGCAGCAGCTGTACGAAGGTATTTCACTCGGCAAAGGCGAAGGGCCGGTGGGTCTCATCACGTACATGCGTACGGACTCGGTGAATTTGAGCACCAAGGCGTTGGCTGACGCAAAAGAAACGATCGAGAAGAAGTTTGGTCGTGAGTATGTCCTCGCAGAGCCGAGGATGTTTAAAAATAAATCGAAGGGTGCGCAGGAAGCACACGAGGCTATCCGCCCAACGGAGATCGCGCGGACGCCGGAGAGCCTTGAAGATGTACTCGATCATCAACAGCTCAAGCTCTATACGCTTATATGGAACCGCACGATGGCGACCCAGATGCCCCAAGCAGAGTTCAAGCGTATTGCCGCCGATATTTCTGCTGGCGCATACACATTCCGCGCCACAGGCCAAACGGTGACCTTCGACGGATTCCTCCGTGTGTATCGCGAAGACCGCGACGAGGGTGATGAGCACCCGGAGGGTGACGACGGCGAGAAACTGCTCCCTCCCCTCTCGCAGGGGCAGGCACTGACGCTCGATGAGGTCATACCCGAACAGCATTTTACAAAACCCCCAGCACGCTACACAGAAGCGTCACTCGTGAAGAAATTGGAAGAGGAAGGCATTGGCCGACCGTCGACCTACGCACCGACGATCAGTGTCGTGCAAGCGCGTGGGTACATCCGCAAAGATGCCAAGCAGTTGATTCCCGAAGAAATTGCCTTCACCGTGACGGATCTGCTGAAGGAGCATTTCCCACAGATCGTCGACTTAGCGTTCACCGCGACGATGGAACAATCGCTTGATGATATAGCCGAGGGCGGACTCAAGACGAAGAAATTTTTGCATGGATTTTTTGATCCCTTTAAGGAGCTTGTTGATACGAAGACGAAGGATATTAAGAAGTCCGATGTGCTGAAAGAGCGCGTGCTTGGCATTGATCCTGAGACGAAGCTGGAAGTGATTGTTCGCACAGGCCGCTTTGGACCGTACGTGCAGCTTGGTCGCCTTGATCCAAACGCACCGAAGGCGAAGAAAGTTAAAAAAGGCGAAAAGAAAGAGAAGAAGAGCGACCTCAAGACGGCATCACTCCCCAAGCACCTGTTGATCGATGATGCGACGCTCGAACAAGCTCTCTCGCTCCTCGCATTCCCCCGCGTGCTGGGGGCAAAAGACGGCGAGATGCTGACGGTGTTTTTGGGGCGTTTTGGGCCGTACATCAAGTGGGGTGAGAAAACGGCCAGCCTCGGCGAGATCGACCCCGGTACGATCACCCTCGAGCAAGCGATTGCACACGTTGCCGATTCAGCAGCGCGCAAGAAACTCGCAGCAGAGCCACTCAGGACACTCGGGAAGAGCGCAGCTGGCAAGGATATCACGGTGAAATCTGGCCGCTACGGCCCGTACGTCACTGACGGCGAAACCAATTGCTCGGTCCCGAAGCGCTTCACACCCGAGGCCATCACGCTCGAAGAAGCGACGGAGCTCCTCGAGAAGAAAAAGACGAGCCCCAAGCGCGCGTGGAGAGGGAAAAAGAAGGGCTGAAGCCAAAATCGAACTCTTCGGAAATTCCGATGAGTTCTTTTTTAGCTCTAATAAGCCATAATAGATCTGTTGCGTTTTTTGCAACAGATCTATTTCGTTCAATAGAAGCCAAAAATGAGTTAGTGCAAAAAATGCAACAACTGAATTATGGCTAAAGGTAAACAAAAACAAGTTTCCAATTGATAGTGGATAATTCACCAATGGCTTCGGTATACTTGAAATATGCTACATGAAAATCTGCCGCCGACAGGAAATATTGTCGTCTACAAAGGGGCCGGTGCGTCAAAGGCAGTGCATGTAAAGCTCGATGGAGACACCGTATGGTTGAGTCTGAACCAAATGGTATCACTTTTCGGTGTTGATAAATCGGGTATCTCTCGTCATATGAAGGGTATTTTTGACAGTGAAGAATTGAAGCCAAAAAAATCTGTGAAAAAATTTGCTACACATCTTCCGGATGGCCGAACGTTCAGCGTTGAATATTACAACCTCGATATGATTATCTCCGTCGGCTACCGTGTGAATAGTAAAGAGGGCACGCGGTTTCGCCAGTGGGCGACATCGGTCCTGACGGGGCATCTGGTGAAGGGATATACGCTCAATCAACGTCGCTTGCGCGATGTGCGCCTTAAGGATTTAAGCGAGTTGGAAAAAACAGTCGGGATGATCCGCTCGGCAGCGGATCAGCGGCAGCTCTCGGGGGATGAAGCGAAGGGCATGTTGCATGTCATTACTGATTACGCCCGCAGCTGGGCGACCTTACATCAGTTTGATGATGGTGAACTGCCGTTTCGGGTTCGGACAACAAAGAAACTCCGTGATTTTGAAGAAGCGGAAGCCGCGCGAGCGATTGCGCTCCTCGCGAAAGACCTGCGCAAGAAAGGGACGGCGAGCGAGCTGTTTGGCCAAGAGAGGCCCGTTGGAGGCTTGCAGTCTATTCTGCGAAACCTGCATCAAACGTTTGATGCAGAGCCCCTCTACATGAGCATTGAAGAACGTGCGGCGCATCTGCTCTACTTCATCATCAAAGATCATCCGTTCGTCGACGGGAACAAACGCATCGGGTCGCTCTTGTTTGTTCTGTATTTGCGTAAGCACGGGAAGCTTAGGAGTGGGGGCGAGCGACGCATTGGCGATAGCGCGCTCGTGGCGCTCGCGTTGCTGATTGCCCAGAGTGATGCGAATGAGAAGGAACGCATGATTGCGCTCGTGCAGAATTTAATTTAGTTGCAATAAAAAACCCGGGACGGTCCCGGGTTTTTTATGAGTTGATGGAATCGTTGTCATGGTGAGCTAGCTTGCCCTGATCCGCCGGAGGCGGACGAAGGGAACCATTACTGTGCCGGTACGCCGCCACTCGCCTTCAGGGCGCGAGCGTCGTCTGCAATGGTCTTTGCAATTTTCTGCATTTGTAAAGCAACTTCATTGAGTCCCGGGCTAAATTCCATGGCTTTGGCGGCGCTGTTCCAGGCCGTACCCGAGAGTGCGATTGCCCCATCAAGGTTTCCGCTCAAGCCTGCCTTGTACGACTGTACGAGTGCTTGGAACCCCTCAGAGATCTTCACTGCTCCCTTCACAATTGCCTCGTCTGGAGCACTGATCAGTGCGCCGCGTGCAGCGACGGTTGAGCGCGTCGCAGCATACTCAGCATTCACAATATCTTTCTTCTCAAAGAGTGAGAGTACATTAATAATTTCCGTTTCAGCTTCGGTGAGCAACGCCTGCGTACGGCGACCCTGCTTGAACATTTCTAAGCGGTAGAGCAATAGTGCGACTTGTCCGCGTGTTAGCTCTTGCCCTGGGTTGAGCGCGCCATCTTCGCCAACCATCGTCATCGACGCTGCCACAGCGAAGCGCATATGCGGGTAGAACCATTCGTCGGGATTGGTGACATCGGTTGCGAGTCCTCCGCGGATTTCACCGAGCGTTGTCGTGGGATCAACCTTATTGGCGATGAGGAGCATTTTAATGAACTCTGCTTTATTCACGTTGCGCGTGGGGTTGAAGTTTGTCGCTTTTGGCGGGCCATCGATGATTCCAAGTATTTGGCGGGCAGCCTCAACATACGGAAGAAACCATGAACCAGTCGGAACGTCGACGTACACGGTTGAACTGGCTGTGGCGAGGATCTCTGGCGTAACGTATGGTGCCACGATGATCTTCAGTGCTTCTGCGCGGTTTACTTTTGCTTCTGGCTTAAATGTGCCATCGGGATACCCTGAGATAATATTCTTTTCTTTGAGGTACTCGATAGCAGCAGATGCTGGATGACTCGTCGGGACATCTTTAAACGACGATGTTTGAGCAAAAGCCGAGAGTGGTGCAGCGACGAGCGCGGCGACCGTGAGGGCAGAAAGGATGCGGGAAGGGTGCACCATCAGTATGGGGGAAATTGTGCTAATACTAGCAGAATACGCCAAAGGGATACAAGTATGTTCCGATACATCCGCAACAGAGGGGGTGCATGCCGTTTAGTCCTGATGGAAGCGCTAAAGATGTTTGTATGATTGTTGAGTGGAATTGAATGCGCGTTCTTCGAACACATGTTTCGAAACATACGATGCACCCGGCGTTTCTATTGCGGTAAAACAGAGTTTCGATTTGTTCAGATACATCTGCTACAGCAGACATTTGGAGAGCGACACTCTTGCATCCCAAGTTAGGGCCATGGTTCACGACACATCCGCGACAATGAATGGAATAGACGTAAGTGAGGCTCTAGAGTTCAAGATTACGCCATACGTTCAGGTACAAGCGCTACATCTCATGCTGAGTATGGTACATTTGCTGTGTCATGACATCGTAGGTGTGCGACATGTTCTGATACATGCGCGACACGTGTTGTACGTTGGAATTGGAGGAGTCTCCCTCGGCGTGTTCTTCGGTTCGTACGCGATGCATCTTGTCTACTAGATGCAGGAGGAGTGATCCATGCAGCTTGCTTGTGCAGTATACTGTATATCTGCGGAAAGTTCTGATACATCTGCGATACCCTTCTCACAGGTGAAATAGCTCTTCCTGCAGCGACGTGAGTACGTTGTCTTGCAGTATATGCTTTATTGTGTCATTTATATAAACATATGTTCCGATACGTCCACGACAGTAGGGCTTCGTAGAGCGAAAAAATTGTATGTCTGCGCAAGGACACGTGTCACGATACATCCGCGACAATCGGTGTAATATCCCGGCTTGACGTTGTGTTTGTTACTGTGTGCTATGTGTTCGGGTACACCCAGAACAGAACGGGCGAAGTTGATCACATCCACTGTGCAATGACGTCGCAGGACTGCCGCATGTTCCGATGCATGTGCATCATGTATTTCTATACTTTTCACATGAATCATGTATGAAGAGTACTTCATGCTTTTATTGGCTAGTACACAATGCGATTTGCTCATTGGACGCCGAATCAACTATGTGATGTGATAATACCACTGTACCGCATTAGCTGATTGCGTAAGGTTCCGATACATCCAGGCATGTTGTGTTCCTATCCGTGTAGTAGGTGATTTGTCGCTATGGTTAGAGCTTTGTTCTAACAACCCCGCGTCAGTTAGGGCGTGAATCGTCATATGTACTTCGTATGGTTTTGTATCGCATTGGGCGATGTTCCGATACATGCGCGTCGATTGCTTGTCGTCTCGTTCTCACATCAAGCGCCGCATGAGCAAGCCTATGGTCAGATACATCTCGACGGTACTGGACGAAAATATTTAAAGGTGCTACAATATTGAGAGTCTTTCGCGTACGCGCGCGGACCCAACACACAAAAAAATATTCATGCATTCGTGGACCATTCGCCTTCGGGATGTTCGTCACCTGCTCAAGCGGGCGAAAGAGCTGGAGCTGAGTGAAGATGCAGTGCAACGTTTGAAGTGGTTTTCATACGCACTCGAACATGAAAGCAACGTGAGTCTTACGTGTCGCCATTTTGGTATCGCACGTTCGACGTTCTTGCGATGGGCAGAACGTTTTGATGTTCGTGATATTCGAACGATCGAGGAGGAGTCGCGTCGCCCACATCGTGTGCGCGAACCAGAGATCGCTGAGCACATCGTCACGTTGATTCGTGATGTCCGCCGTGAGCAGCCGCTGCTTGGCAAGGATGCGATTGCAGAATTACTCAAGCGGCAGTACGGCGTTTCGATTTCTGCATCCAGCGTTGGCCGCACGATTGCACGGTACGGTTTCTTCTTTGCAGCAACGAAGTCACACGAGCAGAAGCGTCAGTCAGCTCCGCTCCGTGATCATTTTGGCGCGCCGTCCGCTTCCGATCTGGAAGTATCCGGCACTGCCGCTTTTTCTCCGTTACATCCGATTGACCCACTCGCTTCTTAACCCATGACGCGTAATCGCTCCGTCATCGGCACCCTCCTCTCACTCCTCCTCGGTGTGACGGGATTCTGCACCTTCATCGGTGCGGTGTCCGCTGCTGCGAGTACGACGTTCCAAATGCAAGAAGTCGGCCCGGGCAACGCAGCAGGTCTGCCGCATGGCTCGACGAACTTCCGCATGCAGGGTGATCTCTCGTGGCGCCAAGAGGCTCCGCTCCACAGCAATAATTTCCAGATTACGACTGCGCCTCCTGTGCCCGCGAGTAGCGCTGGTGCATCGTCTACTGCTTCATCGGTATCGTCTGATGAAGATGATGGTGGTCACCGTGGCGAAGGCACGACCACGACGAATCCTCCCGTGCGTTCATCCCGCGCTTCATCGTCATCCGCAGTTTCTTCCTCCTCATCATCTCAAGCTTCGTCGGTCTCTTCGAGTTCGCAGGATGTGTCAGTTTCATCTGAAGCGCTCCGCCCAGCGGCATCCGTTTCGTCTACATCATCCGTGAGCAGCACAAATGCATGTGCATCGATCCTTTGCCCTGCAGGGTTCTACCACCGCATCGAACTGTTACCTGTTCCACCAATCGATCGTTCGACTGATCGTGGCGTAACACTTGGCGATGTGATTGTCGATGCACTCGGTTCTGTTGCATCCGCATGCACAGGATCGCCATGGACATGGTTGCTCTTGCTCCTGTTCTTCCTTCTTGGTTGCGTTGTGACGTTGCTCGTCGTTCTGCTGTCGCTGCATCGCCGACGCATCAGTCGTTCCCTCTGGTACGTCGCATTGCTCATCATCGCACTCTCGATTGCTGCAGTCCTCACGGTGCAAGCAGCGGAAGCCGCTGTCTCGTCGCCCGAGCGCACTGTCTATAATGGTCATCTCCTGAATGCATCCGGTCAGGCGATCACCACACCGCACTACATTCGCTTCAGTCAATGGTACAGCCGCGACTTGGTCACGGGTGATGTCAACGCTGGTATCATTAATACGGGAGCGGCAATGTACGCTGGATACCAAGAAGTGCACGTTGTGACGCCTGATAGCCAGGGGTACTTCTCGGTTATCCTTGGTACGGGTGCCACACTTCCAAACCTTGCTGCGGTCGCGACGTCGGATCTCGATAACCTCTTCCTCCAGGTCGAGGTAAAAGCCGCGGGCAGCCTCGATTCGGCATACGAAGTGCTCGATGTGAATCCGTCGGATGATCTGATCGATCGCTCGCCGATCCTCTCGGTGCCGTTTGCGCAGAATGCTGACTTGCTCGATCAGCGTGAAATTGGCACAGGAAGTGGTTCTATCCCACTCCTTGGCAGTGGTGGCCTCTTGCCCGTTGCGGTTGTGCCAGGTGGTACCAATCGCGATACCTTCGTGGTCGATGCGAATAACACTGCTTCGAGCCTGATTACGTTGCAATTCGGCCAAGCTCTTGCCAAAACATTGAGCTACGACATTCTGAACGATCGCTTCACGTTTAGTGCAGACGTGCGCATCGAAGGTGACCTCGTGGTCACGGGTCTCATCAACGGTATTGATATCTCGAGCATTGCAGGCTCGGACGAAGGAAAGCTGCGCGTAAGCAGCGGCGCGGGTCTGTCTGTGAATATCACGGGTGGCGCGTACCGTATCAATGGTGATGTGACAGACTTCGCGGGTGCATCGGGTGTTGCTGTTCCAGCAAATACGACGAGTCAGGTCTTCATTGGGTCGGGTGGTCTCACTGTTCGGACATCGGGCTTCCCCACCGATGAATCATTCATCCGTCTTGCAGAAGTCATAACAAATGGAACGAATGTGACGCAGATCAATGACTTCCGCGTTGTTCTGAGTGATGATCGCGAACAAACAACCGAAGTGAATCTGCATGCTGAATTCCAGAATGCGAGCTATCAAGCTGATGCGACGGAGAATACGGGTCAGCTTTCTGTCTCACTCGATAACATCACACAGCGCAACTTCTACCTCTGGAATTCGACACGTGCGACGTTGCAGGATTATGACGTTGTTGTTCGTGTATCGCTCCCTGCTGACTTCGCTCGATGGGACAGTGCACCACTCTCGGTGTCGTACCGCACAACATCTGCCGATGTGACCAATAGCAAAGTGGATGTGTCACTCTTCGATACGAACGGTACGCCAGTCGCGCTCGGTGGATCCGCTACGGGATTAGCATCTACGTCGTGGGGTACATCTGCCCTCACGTTCGATACTGGTGCGACATGGACCGCCGGGCAGGAATTCCTCATCAAATTCAAGCTCTACGCGAAAGATAACTACCAGGCGCATATCGGCAGTATGAAGTTGAAGTATGTTCGCCTTACACCGTAACCCCTTCCTTTATGTACGCACGTTACGCTCCATCACCACCATCACTACAACATCATCATCCACCCAATAAATCTACTCTTGCGCAAAAACTTTTTATTCGCTATAATGATCAGAAACTTCCACAAACATTTATGAACAAATACCTACACACTTCTGGCTCGCTCGCTTCCCTTGCACTACGCAAGGTGACGCATGCTGCTACCGCGCTCGCACTTGTTGCGTCGAGTGTGTTACCGCAGATTGCGACTGCCGCCTCCTCGTGGAAGCCAACACTGCTTGTGAATACAGAAGCATTCCAAGAGATTGATGCAGGGAATGGTACATCGGATATCGAACTTCGTTTCGGTGCTTCTACGAAGACAATGAAGTTCCTCTACGCAACGCAGAAATTTCAATTCTCACATTCAATTAGCGTCCTCGGCACGATGTCGGGTTCGTCGTTGAACGTCGATCGCAATGCGACCGTCGGCGGTACGTTGACTGTCACAGGTGCCATCCTTGGCGTTGGTTCTATCACCGCGAAGACCTTCCTCTCGGGTTCCACACTCCGCGTGAGTGGCCCAGCCGCGGTGCATGGTGAACTCACTGCGTCGGGTGCCTTCCGCGCCGACGGCGACTTTACGATCAACGATGATCGTACGACAGGTGCAGACGCTGTTCTTACCTTCGGAAACCAAACGACTAACCAAACCTTGAAGTACTTACATTCTAGCCAGAGATTCCAGTTCAGTAAGGACGTGAGTGTCGTCGGGGGTATCTCGGGTTCGACCCTCCGTATCGACGGTAATGCGCAGGTCCAAAGCCTTTCCGCTTCCGGCACGATCCGTACAGAAGGAGCTATCTCAGGTGCGACGCTCAATATCGGTGGTGCACTCACACTCCGCGGATTGACGTACAACGCACCGACAGCGCAGGGTGCCGGTTCCCTCACCAATGATGGCGCAGGTAACCTCACATGGACGGCTACGAGTGTTAACAACGGTTCAGGTCTCATCATGTCGATGCAGCCAGAGTATCCAGGCGCTGTGTACTTCTCCTCCGGTGCGAGCTATATCGGTCAGCTCTACGGTTCCGGTGGTACGGCTGCGCTTGATAATAGCTACGTCTGGACCTCGACACGCGGCACACTCCAGGATTACTGGATCTCTGTTCGCTTCCGTATCCCAAACAACTTCAGCTCGTGGGATCCTGTGAAGCCGATCGAGTTCCGTTACAAGACGGGTGTCGCATCTGCCGCCAATAACCACGTCACGGTGCGCATGAAAGATACCGCTGGTGCGAGCGTAACGCTGACAAACGGCGGCGGGCTCGCGAGTACATCATGGACAACGGCGAACGTGACGGGTCCTGAATCCGCAGGTACATGGACGGCGAGTACCAATGCCACAGCGCAATATGCCACGATCTACGTGAAGCTTGCAGCAGATAGCACCGCCAGCGCCAATGCCGCCGCAAGCTTCATTAACCTCAACTTCGAGACGACCACGCCGTAAACTACTCGCTTCGCGTGAGTAGACGGCACGCCGTGAAGACGGCCTAGCATAACGATAGAAACGGCCTCCAATGGGGGCCGTTTTCGTGCGTCAGCGTGTACTCGAAACACGGTGTCGTTCGTCCATTTCGGCGTAGACCATTGCAGATATGTCGTGAATGACACGTTCAAGTTCCTTTATATCGTTGCCTTGCGTCATGATGCAGAGCAAATACTGGCCGCCAGGGTGATAGACGATGCCACAATCATGTAATTGACGTTTGCCGTTTGATAGAATGCGTTCGCCAAATTTGTGAGCAACGCGCATCGATGCGGGTGTAGATGAACGAATGCCATCGAGGAAAGTCGTACGCGAGAGGAGTTCTAGAGCTTTTTGGCTTAAATCCTTGTGAAGGTATGAAGCGTTATAGAGCAAGCGGAACATGGATGCAGTTTGCTTCACTGTAAGTGAATCGTCGGTCGTGAACTCGCCAATGAATCCAAGTTCTTCCAGTGTTCGTATCAAGAGCGGGCCGTCGAGGCTGATGCTCTCGATGTAAGAGTTGAGCACGTTCGTGGCATTATTATCGGAATGGACGATCATGTATTCCAGGAGCTCGTCGACGGTATACGTTTTCCCCACGTCGATCTGTTTCGTGGGTTGAATTGTTTGCATGTAGTTTGAGACGAAATCGGGCGTGATGAAAATCTCCTGCTCGAGAATGCCAGGATGAAGCTCTTCTTGGCGCAGGAGCGTGAGCATTACTGCAACCTTGAGGAGGCTCGCAGCGGAGTATGTTTCCTGTTCATCGATACCCATCCATGGTCCAAATTGCAGATCACGTAGATACACCGATGCGTGGTGAATGCGACCTTGGCCCATCCATGCGTAGATTTTTTCTTGGATGCTCGCTTTAAAATCGGTGAATTCTTTTTTCTTGGCGAGGTTGTCGTCGGGTTCGCATCGCACGTACGGGTTGAGGAGTTCAAAGTCATCGCATGATTGTGGCTTGAGGAGGTCCTCGGTGAAGAAGCAGTATGTAGCGACGCCAAGAGCGCCGATGACGATACCCGCGAGTACTAACGATAATGAAAGCGTGCGTGATTGCATGCAGTGGGAAGTAAATTATCTCACATACTACGCTTGCTCGCGGTGGCAGCAAGATGAGTGGCTCGCTAGGAGCCACATATTCATCCCCCATTCGAATGTGCCAGTTGTAGAGACATGCATACCTGTTGATTCAATCATCGTCGTGAGCGTGCACAGAGGCAGGAGTTGCTTGTGGTCGTCAATTTCTTGTTTACTCACCAGGCCAATGATCGAGAATATCCACAGGGGGATGAATGCGAGCGGTGTCGGCGATGTGATGATGAGAAGTCCTCCTGGTCGCAAAATGCGATTGATGTCTGTCAGGAGTATTGGGATGTGTTCGTAGGGGATGTGCTCGCTCATCGCGAGCATCGTGATGACATCCGCCGATGCATCAGGGAGTGGTAGAGGCGCAGAGGTAGCGTCGTGCTTGATGTGCGCGATGCCTGTTGCATGATCGAACGTTGTAGTACAGCGAATGTCGATGCCGATCTTTTTTGTGAATTGCGTTCGTTCTACAAAGAGTGGAGGTACGCCACAACCGATATCAACGAGAGTGCCACAGCGCAGAGTATCGGGGATGAGTGCATCAGCAGTAGCGGCCCGTTTGGAAGCGAGCCATGTTTCGAGTAATCCAAAGCCGCGCGTGGGGCTGTGATGGGGCATGCGTTAATAGGTTTCGAACATGTGAATCTTTTCCTCGTTTGTCATGCGGATGACTGGCAAATTCTTGTCCCAATCGAAGTACTCCAGCGCTTCTTCGTGCTGGTCCAGCATCCATAAGTTTAGGGCGAGGAGCATTCGTGTGCGATGCTCCGTTTCGTCAAGCCACGTGCTTGTTCGTAGGTGGTCTACGCTTTCCTGGTAGCGATGTTGCTTTGCGAGCAGCGTCGAGCGCAGGATCACATTCGCAAGTTCGTCGCCACCTCGTTGTTCCGCGGCCTCTACAGCTTGTTCGGCAACCTGCAATTCCCCCGCTCCCATCGCCGTAGCGGCAGCCACGTGATGAATGGGGATGTGGTCGCGCGTGATCGCCAGGCCTTTGGTCACAAGCATCGTTGCTTCCTGCAAGCGACCGTACTGCAGGCGGTTGTTACCGAGGAACACATATGAGATCACGCTGTTCGGCGCGTCTTTCACCATGCTCTCCCCGAGGGCTGTCTCGTTCCACCACACCATATTGCGCGGCAAGATGACAGTTGCGTACGCCACAGCAACGGTCGTGAGGAGTACTGGGGTAATCTGCTTCCACCGCATGTGGACAAGCCATAGCGCGTACCCGCAGATCATCGCGAGTCCTGCAGATGGCGCGTAGAGCCAGCGCTCGGCGAAGAAGTCGATCGATTGATAGAACGGTATCTTCGAGAATGGAAAATAGAGCACGAGAAACGTGAGTGCGCCGATGCCGAGCGGTGAACGTCGTGTGCGCGGGATCGCGAGAAGTAGGAGGAGGCCAATGAGCGTTGCGATACCCGCCGGCACCATCCAGGTACCAATCGGTGAGTTCGTGAGTGGAATATGGGCAAAGCCGTACGTAGCAGAGAGGTTCCATGGTACGAATGTCATGGCGACAGCGATGAACAAGAGTTGGAACGCCGTCCATGGGACGTAGGAGGGGTGCATGTACCCCAGAGGGTTCTGGCCGAAGTACAGAATTTCTCCATCTGGTAATCCTTGGCCATTCAGTACGATCGCCCGCAGTATGAAGAAGATGCCGATCGCCGCCGCTTGGAACGCGATAGGTACCCATGCGCGCATCGTCGCGCGCCATCCGTGCATGAGGAGGAGTGCACCACCGAACACGCCTGGCAGCACGAGAGATGTTTCCTTACTGCAAAATGCCCCAAACGAGAGCATCGTCGCGACGATCGACCACGGCACGCGGCGTTCCATCGGCTCCGTCGCGCGCAAGAATGCGATCCATGCGCCGAACCCGAAGCACGCTACGAGCAGCTCATCTCTTGCTTTGATATATGCGATGGACTCGGTGTGAATTGGGAACAGCGCGAAGAGCAGCGCAATCGACCACGAGAGCATGCGCCTCTCGAACAAGCGATCGACTACGTAAAACAGGAGCCAGCATGCGAGTCCGTTCAGGAGAATATTCATGAGGTGGAACCACAGGGGTGATTCTCCAGTGAGGAGGAAGTTCAACGCGAAGGTGCCGAACGTGAGCGGTCGATAGGGCGAATAGTTCCCTAAGCTCTTGAGGACTGGCTCATGCCATCCATCGATCATGTACGACCACGATCGCAACGCGCCGTTCTGGTAAAAAAACGCATCATCGTACACAAATTCTCCTGGCAGCGAGTTGCCGTACAGTGCCAGACTAAGAACTAGGAACGTCGCTAGCGCGAACCAACGCGAGTGAATCCATCGAGTAGGCAATCGCTGCATGGCGGCATCGTATCACATTCGTCACTCCTGGAAGCGCATCGTCACCGCAGGAAGGGGCACTGCCGTTGTCGCTGTCGCCGCCGTGGGGAAGGTCGAGGGGAATGCCCCCATGGGGTTGCTCGTTACCTGCCACCCTACGTTACGCAGTGTTGTATACGCCGAGGGAAAGCCGCTGACAGGGTTAAGGTTTGCTACGGCGTAGCCGCGCAGCGTCACCGCGATGGAGTTATTATTGAGAGCGATCCAGTATAATCCAGGTTGAATGGTCACTGGCAGTGAACCGCTACCCGTGGTGGTGCAGCCACTGGGGCAGATCGAGCGTTGGCCTGTCGCTGTGGTGGCTACGGCGCCAGCATCTACAACTAATTGGTCGGGGTATCCGCGGCCAGAGTCGTTGTACAGTGCCAATCGGACGCTCGCGTTTGCTGCTGTTGTTTGCACCGAGACCGACATGCCGTTGATCGTCATCACCTTCTGTGCCACAAATGGTAGAGCACGGATGGTTGCGGTGGTGGTGAGTACAGCAGTCGTGAGTGCCGTCGCGTCTGCTGGTGCGCCGTACCACTGGTTCATGGTTGTGCCCATCGAAATAAACCCGCCGTTCAATCCGTAGCTCGAGGCATCGACAACTTGCCAGTTGGCGCCGTCGCTCACGACCGTAACTTGCTGGCCGCGATTCAGGAGTTTCCAGTTTGCGACGCGATCAATCGTTTGGCTCGATGTGGTGGCGACGATCACACGGCGCATGTTTGTATCGGTCGTCGCGCTCGTCTTCTTGATCGTGTACTGACGACCAGTGATGCCAACAGCCGTTGGCAGGGTGATTGTGATCATCGATGAGCCCGACGCGAAGATAATGTTGTCGTGCCCGTTGATCGAACCTGTCGCGGTCATGACGCGTGCACGCGTAGCAAACGAGCCAGATGCTGTGAATGTCGAGTGTGTACTGGCTGGACGCCCAACACCCACGCTGCCGCTAAATTCGCCGCCACCGTTGATGACGAGTGATGCGCCAGAAATGGACCCGATGACATCGAGTTTTGCATCGGGAACGCGCGTGCCGATACCAAAGTCACCGTCTAAATCGAGTGTCCAAGCCGTGTTGGAGAGGTGCTTTGCGATGGCGTTTTCAGATTGGGTCATGAGTGCATAGTTGTTGATCATGTAGTAATCATATCCATCGACGCGACTGTCGCCGTTCACATCTGCGCGTGCGTATTGGTCGGATGTTAGAAGTTCCGTTGTGCCGCCTCCATTGAAGTAGTTTACGAGCATGAGTAAATCTGCTGATGTTTGCGAGCCATCGCCGTTTACATCGCCGTTGCCTCCTTGGAAGTATCCACCACCATTGATGACTAGGGATTTCCCCGACATCGTGCCACGGACATTAAAGAGTGATGTTAGAGTATCAGAGTGAGCCGTTCCGTTTTGAATCGTCAGCGCTCCCGTCATCGTATCGCCACTCGTATTTACGTAGCGATTA
>CAZLEW010000002.1:19331-25268 GCA_964558635.1 uncultured Candidatus Peribacteria bacterium | reverse complement strand
AAATCCATAGTCGGAGGGGGAATGTATGTTTCCCTCCAGTATAGCAAAAATCGCGTTTTAACGCAATCCAACGGCTTTCCTCACTCTTTCCATGGTCGTACGCGCAACAGCAGATGCCTTCATAGCACCCTCGCGAGCAACATCGTCCACATACCCTTTCTTCTCTGCAAACTCCGCCCGTTTTTCACGCATTGGAGCACTAAAATCCTCAATTGCCGCCAAAAGCTGCTTCTTTGCATCGCCATACCCGATCCCCGCTCGATACCGATCCGCAAGTTGCTGCTTGGCGTCAACATCAATAAAGAGTGAATGGAGCTTGTAGAGGACACTCGTTGCAGGATCCTTCGGTTCCGCGGGCGTCTTCGAATCAGTCACGATACCCATCACCGCCTTCTTCACCTCTATCGGGTCACCAAAGAGAGGAATGGTATTCCCGTAGCTCTTGCTCATTTTTTGACCATCCGTTCCAAGAACGACCGCGACCTCTTCGCGGATCTTCGGCTCCGGAATGACAAGCGTTTCTCCGAAGACGTTGTTGAACTTTATAGCGAGATCCCGCGCAATTTCGACGTGCTGCTTCTGATCTTTCCCTACGGGCACAATGTCCGTGTTGTAGAGCAAGATATCGGCCGCCATGAGGATTGGATACGTGAAGAGCCCCACAGTCGCGGCGATCCCCTTCTCTACTTTGTCTTTGTATGACACAGCACGCTCGAGTAAACCCATAGGCGCAACTGTCGAGAGAATCCATGCAAGTTAGGCATGCTCGTGGACGTCAGACTGATAAAAAATAATGGCCTTCGACGGGTCAAATCCGCAGGCAAGGTAGTCGAGGAGAATATCCTGTCGCTGACGCAGCAACTCCTCTTTGTCATGCACCGTGGTCAGCGCGTGCAAATCCGCAATAAAGAAGACATTCTGCTCCGCCGTACCAAGGAGCTCCAGGTTCGGCTTGATAGACCCGAAGTAATTCCCGAGGTGCAATTGTCCCGATGGCTGGATACCCGAAAGAATACGCATGCCCAAAGTATAGAGGAAAGAAGCACTCTGTCATGCCCCAAACATCGTGCCCGAACGATCAATGCCCCTTCTCGCGCAGTTCTTTCACCGCTTTTTCGTAGGACGCCTGCAACGGTGCTCTCAGCGTCAACATGACTCCGGTCGCAGGGTGCGGCAATTGAAGGCACTCAGCATGGAGGAAGAAACGATCGTAGTGGAACTTCCGGCGGAAGAGCTTATCTTTCTCCAGGTTGCCGTAGAGCGGATCCATGAGAAGCGGGTGCCCGATCATCGCCATGTGCTGACGTACCTGGTGCTTCCGCCCTGTCTCGATTGTCACCTCGAGATCACTCGCAAGCGGCCAAGACCCAAGGACACGATACGTTGAGAACGCATCGACTTTGCCTTCGTGCGTACGTGCACTAAGCGGCTTGCGGATCGTCCCTTCGCTCTCGATCACGCGGCCCGCGACGAGGCAACGGTAGCGCTTGATCCAACGATCTTGCGACTCGCGCAATTTCCGCACGGCTTCGGCAGTTTTCGCAAATGCAATCACGCCTGACGTGCCAAAGTCTAAGCGATGCACCACGCGGAGGCCTGGGTGCACCTTCTTCAAAAAATCAAAGAGCGGCAACTTACCGCCCCCACCCGCGGCAACGGTGAGCTCGTTGCCGAGCTTGAGAACAACGAGCAAATGCTCGTCTTCGAAGATAATCCGGCGGGGGTCGACTTTGGGCATAACACACGAACAATAGCATACTTTCAGTGCCACTCCTTCTATTCTTGCTCCATATACAAAAGGCAGCCGTCGTGCGGCTGCCGTTTGGTGCCCGTACCGTCGTCCTGACGGCACTAGCTGTTCGCGTCTTCCCACGATCGCAGCAACTGCGTCCGGAATTCATCGTCATTCGGCGTAATCGCCTCAACGATTTCATTCATACGAGCATCGATCCATTCCTTGAGCGTCAAATGACGCTCCACGAAATTGTTTCGCGCCGTGCGCAAGGCAGTGAATACCTCTCCCACGTCCAACGTCATCGACGAGAGACTTCTCACGACATGCGCGCGGAATGCTTTCGCCTGACGACCTGACACTACACCCTTCAATTGAGCTGACATTGCGTCTGCTCCCGGAAAATCGTAGACCAGCATGTCTATGCTCCTAAACGTTGATGAGAAAAAACCATAAGTACTTTACTACTTTAAATTATTTAGTCAAGCTCTAAAAATCCAGAGTTTAAGCTCAAATATAAACTATCTTAGCAATTGATCATCAAGACACGTTCGAATAAGTCTTTCGAGAAGATGGCTTTTTATGAGAGGTTAGACATGACCTATGGGCCGCCGTACGAGACGGCGACCCATAATGATCCACAGGAGGTGTTAATCCATCCCTTGCCACAGCGCCTTCACTAACTCGTTCTGTTCGCACCCCCAGAACTGCGACAAGAACTCCAGATGTGGCCGAGCCCCATCGTGCTGATAGATATTGACCGATCCACATTGATTCTGGCCAACTTTGAGACGGTACTGGGGATGCACTTCCCACGGGCCAGCCTCCGTCATCATCAGGACGCGACTGTACACGTTCTCGGAATCCGAAGCTTTACGACACCCAGGAATGCGGATTTCTTTCACCGTCAGGTGCACGTCCTGAAGGTAAACAATGCCGCAGTCGACGATCATTAATCGCTCTGCTGGATGGAGCTGAATCGCCGTGTGCTGTGAAAGCTTGGACGGTAGACGGAAATCAATCCGCCACCCCGTGAGCAACGCCATAGACAAACGGAGGGGCCTCTCGGGCGTGCCGCAGAACTGCACCACCTGGAGCTTGCTGTCGCGTTCGATAGAAACGATGTGTTCGTGGCCTTCGAAATTTTTAGGATCCAACAGCAGTCGGACCACACTCAACGGTGTGTCCATAAGAATAACCTCCTGTGAAGTGAATTTTTTTCACTGCCCCAATGGGCAGATACTATCAATTAAGCATAATATTTCAATATAGTCAAATAAAACGCATGAAAATTCACAGTGAAATATGTAGAAATGGCCTATGTACGACTTGCCATGAGCCTGCAGAAAGCGGACGGATGGAAGACGAATTAGCCCTTCGGCTCACTCCCTTCGATACACTCAGGGTAAATAGGGTTATTCGACTCGTGTATGCACATAGAAAGAATGGCTGAGGCTGCAGGCCGAAGGACCACCCCTCGACCGTGAGCTCGGGGTCGAACGGTGAGCGAGCGCAGCGCGAGTCGAATGGTGGGCAATCCCGCCCGGCTTCGCTTCTGAGCTACGCCGCGGCTTTGGATTCTAGATGTACATCGAAAAGGCCATCTCGGCGAAGTCCGCAGACGGAGACGGATGGTGGGCAATCCCGGATTCGAACCGGGGACCTTTCGAATGTGAATCGAACGCTCTAACCAACTGAGCTAATTGCCCGTTCTATGGAAATGATCGTTTGCAGTATACCCAACTGCCTGCCCGCCGTAGTTCCGCCGCAGCGGACGAAGGTGGGAGCTAATCGTCCAACGGACCAAGATTGTACGGATGCTCAGCGAGCAAGGCAATCATGCCCTACACTCCCCTCTGTGCACCCCCGCCGCCTCATTATCACCGCCGACGACCTTGGCAGCAGCACGCAGCGCAGCCACGGGATTTTCCTCTGCGCGGAACAAGGCGTCGTCCGCAGCGCAAGCGTACTCCCGAACATGAGCGACAGCGCACGGGCGGCCAAACATGCTCGGGAGAAGCAACTCCCGTGCGGGCTAGAGCTAAACCTCACCGATGGCTCCCCGCTCAGCGGCGCCAAGGAGGTATCGACACTCGTTGATGCCCAGGGCAACTTCCACAACGTAGGCAACCTTCGACGGTTACTCGCCGAACACGCGATCGATCGTGTGCACATCGAACGCGAACTCCGCGCCCAGGTAGAGTGGATGTTCGATTCCTACGGCTACCCAACGCATATCAGCTCCCATGAGCACATCCACATCCACCCGCTCGTGATGCCGCTGCTCGTGCCGATCCTCGAACGCTACAGCATCCGTGCGGTGCGCATCCCGATGGAAACACTCCCGCCCCACGGTTACCAAATTACCGATACTGAAACAGCGGCGGTGGAGGCTCTGAATACTGAAGCACTCGCTGCACGATACCTCCTCACAGGAACATCGATCACGACAACCGATCACTTCCGCGGCCAATCGCTCCTCGGCAATGCGAGCAAGAAAAACTTACGCCATATTCTGGCGAGACTCCCCGAAGGCACGACTGAACTCATGACACACCCCAGCAGCCCTAGCTCCTACGGCACGCCGTTCGACCTCGACCCCCAACGCCAGACCGAACTCCAGATGCTCCTCGACCCGGAACTCCCCGCCCTCCTCGCGGAACGAAAAATTGAGCTCATAACATATGCGGATCTTTAACGCTGTTGAATTACGTGATATTGCCTCTCCCCGCTCCCCCTCTCCCTGTGGGCATGCGGTGCGGTGGGAGAGAGGACAAAGAACACAACATATAGTATGAAAAATACATCAACGTACTACATGTTGTCCCTTGTCTTCTTGCTTGTGCGCGCAAGCCGCGCGACAATCCCCTCCCATGCGCATGAGGTCATCCACCATCGACCATCGACGCAGCGGCACTGATGACGACGCCGAACGTGCGCACGAACTACAAACAATCGATGAGCTCATTCACACGTGCAAAAGCCGCATCGAATCGGTAGCGGATACGATCCTCTCTACTGCGACGAAACGAGCCACAATCGACATGTACGAAGGTCTTCGCACTGATGCAGAAAGTGACGATCTGCGATCAGAACGCCTAATGTGGATGAAAGAGAATGTCACGCACCTCCAGGAGATGATCGTTCAAGCAGCCCTTGAACGCGAACGCTTCGAAGCCGATCTCGCAGAAGCAGTGACAAAACAATGGATCTCAAAAAGCGACGTTCCTGCGTGGATGACGACGTTCGATGACCCCACACTCCTCGAGATGTACCGCAGCCAATGGCTGAAGAACACATGGGAAAAGAAGTACAAACCGGAGTGGAAACACCTCGATCGTGATCGCAGACTCGCGATCGACAAAGCAAAAGCCGCCGGTCTCAGCGCACGCGACCTTCCTGAACTTGCGACGCTTGAGCGAATGGACTTGTTTCTCGCAAAGAAATTTCCCAAACGCCGCTCGCTTGTCGATGAACTTGATGCGAAGATTGAAGCAGTTGCAAACGGCAATCTCGTCTTTCTGCGCCAAATGGAATCGCGATTGCGCCCTGCAAGCCTCGGCGCTGACCGTTTTCTTGATCCTGCAAAGGTCGGTAAATGGCTCAAAAAAATCGTGAACGATCCGGCGACCTACTCGGAACACGTCATCGAAAGCCATATGCGAGATTGGCGGCTGGCACGTGTGCGATATGACACCCTGAAGGATGCGTATCACCGCGAGAATCATCCCGATGGATGTGCCCCCGTCCCCCTCAACGCATTTCTTGCAGAGTCCTACGAATCACGACTCATCATACTTGATGAATGGCAGAACCGTCTGACGGCAGCAACACGCCTGCAACAGGAGGAATGCAGCGCCCTGGAGCACGACATCGTCACAATCCGACGCGCGATGGATTTGAAAGACTACGACCATGCGGAACGCTTGCTTCGTGTCCTGCATACGACGCATCCAGACGACGCCGATGTGCAATCGATCACGCAGCATCTGACGGTGCTCAGGGAACACGACAGAGCAAGCGACACCGATGTGGAGAAAGAAGACGCACGAACGCAGGAAGCGCGCGAGGCACTGCACGCGATGACGATCGGCGTACCGACGGTCTTAACGAGGTACTACAAACATCTCGTGCGCGAAGGAAATGCTGACCAAGCGGCAGTATTCTTCCGCGCACTGAAAGCACGAACCGACCGACGCATCGCA
>CAZLEW010000002.1:18337-19321 GCA_964558635.1 uncultured Candidatus Peribacteria bacterium | reverse complement strand
CAGAAGAAACGGATGAAGCAATCCTCATCGAGGATCGTGCAGACAACGGCGACGACGATGCGGAGCTGATCGTGACGCACGACACGCCACCGTCTACAACACTCGCCATGATCCATGCTCGCGAAGCAGTGCTATCCCACCGTTCACCCGCGCTTGTAATCGAAGGCCTGCCCTACGCACACCAGCTTCAAATGGTCGAAATGAACGTCATAACTCTCTCCCACATGCGTCACCTTGAACGCGTTGGGAAACCCTATACAACACCAATAAAGGGCATTCAAGCTGTTGCCGCATGACCTCGATTCATACGCTATACTGAGACTCCATTTTCCCATTCAGCTATGAAACGCGCCTACGTTCTTCCGCTCCTTGCCCTTCCCCTGCTCCTCTCTGGCTGCGGGAATAGTATCGGCATACCTGAACGTGATACGTCACTCAATGATCTGCTGCGCAATCCGCTCTACGCAGAGCACTACTACGACGATCTCACCGAACACATGGTGAATCTCTCCCTCCACCAGGATCCAATCCTCCTCGTACCGAGCATCCAAAAAACAGTAGACCGTACGCGTAGCCGGAGCTTGCAACATGCAACCCTTGCGAAAAAAGCTCAAGATCAGGGTAGTCGCGGATCATTCCTCAGTGATCGAAGTCTCGTCTCTGGCGAAGCGCTCTTCTTACACAACATCCTCTACTTTGGGCCGACGTTCAATGCAACGCCAGGACCATCGCTCTCGGTCTACCTCACGACAACCATCGATCCGCGCGATGCGGCGTTTCCTGATCCTACGGCTGTGCGCGTCGGGGGCGTACACAATCACTACGGCGCTCAATCGTATGCCGTCGCAGCAGAAAAGCTACCAACCGGAACGGGGACGACACTCCGCACCGTTGTCCTCTTTGATGACGAACTTGAGCTCCTCTACGGATTTGCACAGCTCTCGCACGTTCTACGCTAACAACATTAGCGCAGGATCGCCGCTT
>CAZLEW010000002.1:0-18326 GCA_964558635.1 uncultured Candidatus Peribacteria bacterium | reverse complement strand
CCTCGATCGTGGACGGTGTCTGCTGACCGTTCACAAAGAACGTCGGCGTTCCCTGTACTCCTTTCGCACGTCCTTCTTCGTACGATGCCACAATCGCCTTCCGCTTGATGTGTGATGAAACACAGCGCTCAAAGAGTGGGAGATCAAGCTTCAGATCCGTTGCCCATGTTCGAAGTGCCTCAGAAGACAACTCAGCCTGCTCTTCATACGCGAGATCGATGAATGCCCATAACTTTCCCTGGTCACCTGCGCACTCAGCTGCTTCTGCAGCCTCTAACGCGTAGCGATGGATCGATGTCAGTGGAAAATGGCGATAATCATACGAAATCTTCGTACCGTATGACTCAATCAATGGCTCTACAAGAATCGCCTGCGCCGAACGACACGCTGGACATTGCAAATCCGCATATTCCGTCACTGTCACGAGGGCATTTTGAGATGTTTCAGGGTGGGCATCTGTATGAATCGTTGCCGTAAGACCTGTTGTATCAACACAGGCTGCAAGAAGGGCGAGAGGGACAACGAAAAGAAGGGTGCGCATAGACGCAGCATGACAGCGCCTTTTTCTAAACGCAACCCCGTCCCCTGTGATAGACTCCATATCCGATGTCACTCTACCGCACCTACCGGCCAAAAACCTTCGCGGATGTCTCGGGGCAAGAACACGTCGTAACAACGCTTGAACAGGCGGTCGCACAAGGAAAAATCGCACATGCGTACCTCTTTGCTGGCACCCGCGGCACAGGGAAAACATCCATCGCCCGCATCCTTGCAAAAGAAATATTAACGACAGGCGTCACGGATGAAACCCTCAAGCGTCATATTCAGGATGCAACGGATGATGGATCGCTCGTGGACTGTGTTGAAATAGACGCCGCGAGCAATCGAGGGATTGATGACATCCGCAGCCTGCTCGAGAAAATCCAGTTCACACCTGTTGTCGCGAGCGCCAAGGTCTACATCATCGATGAGGTACACATGCTAACGAAAGAGGCATTCAATGCCCTCCTTAAAACCCTCGAAGAACCGCCGTCCTATGCCTTCTTCATTCTCGCCACCACGGAACTTCAGAAAATTCCTGCGACCATCCAATCGCGTTGTCAACGATTTCAATTCCGTCATATTCGCGAAGAAGACATCATCCGACGACTGCAGTACATCGCCGATCAAGAACATATCAACGTTGATCGCCCCGCACTACGCGCCATTGCGCACCACGTGCAAGGGGGGCTACGCGATGCTATTTCACTCCTCGATCAGCTGCGGAGTTTGCCAGAAATTTCGCTCACGGATGTCCAAGAACGCATCGGCGAATCTGGTCATGAGTATGTCGAGCAATTGCTAACCGCAATCGACTCCTCGGATGCCTCAGCCATTATGGATCTCTCGCGCACGATGGAAGAGCGAGCTGCCCCGTTTGAAACGGTCATCCGCATGCTCCTTTCTACTGGACGAGAACGTCTCCGTGACGCCGTACACATGCATGGCGACGTGCCACGTGCGCTCCAGATCATCGATACACTCCTTGCTGCAGCAAAGGACGTACGCATCGCTCCTGTACCTGCACTTGTCTTTGAATCAGCAATACTTTCGCTCCTTCTGCCTGTTGCAACGAAGAAATCTGTCAGTCCTCCTCCATCACCGTCGCACTTTGCCGCTCATACCCCTCCTGCTGTTGCGCCAGTGAAGCCCGCACCTGAAGGTGAAACAGTCATTGCCCCAGAATGCACACTCGAGACAATCACACGCGCCTGGCCCGAAATTATTGCAGTGGTCGAACCTCCTTTTGTACGCATGTCGCTGAAAAACGGTCAACCATCGAGCATTAATAGTGACACCATCGTCATACGGTTTACATCAGCTTTCCACCGCGAAAAAGCCTCGGCAGCGGAAGGTGGTCGCAGCTTACAAGAGGCTCTGGAACGTACCTTCAAGCGTCCACTCAAGCTACAATTCATCATCGATACCGAAGCGCGCACTCCTGCCCCATCTGGCGACGTAAATGTTGCAGAAGCTGCGCTCGAAATTTTCTAACTCCATGGACATCTGTTCAAAAAAACAGGCACTTCGCACGGCGATCAAAGAGCGCCTCGCACACCTCTCGCCAGAAGATCGCATCCGCGAAAGCCGATCGCTCTGTCGGCGTATTCTGCAAGCAGTACCCTCAACACCAGGTGTACTCTGCCTCTTTTATCCGATGCCCTCCGAGGTCGACATTCGTGATGTCTGCAGCCAACTTCAAGAGCGAGGCTGGAGCACATACTTCCCTCGTTTCGAAGGAGCAGGTTTTGTTTTTCGTCGTGTCACAACACTCGGCACAATGACAGCAGGACGGTACGGCCTCATGGAACCATCGGATGATGACACGCTCCTCGACCCCAAAACGGTCACCGTTGCTCTGCTCCCAGGCCTTGGTTTCGATGCACACGGCGGGCGGATCGGTCGTGGAAATGGAGGGTACGATCGCTGGCTCAAGGAACTACGCACAAAAAACCCCTCAGCACTCGTATGGGGAATAGCGTTCGATTGCCAAATCATCCATGAAATACCCAAAGAACCGCACGATCAAACGGTAGATCTCGTCATCACACCACGCGGTGTCATTGATCCACGCCCTCCTGCGCAGTAGACAACCGAACGCTAAACGCGAGTGTTCGTAAAGCATCCATGATGGCCTGCACCTCTGCAGAGGGCGGCGTAATTTCTTTCGCGAGCATTTCCGTTACTTCAGTCGATAGTAATTTAAAGGACTTATTGGGCCAGATGAGCGGCGACATAGGGGGGTGACGCTCGTCGAAGGTATCGAACATCCACTGCACGGTTACCTCTGATTCCGGAAAGGGATACACGTACGAAAAAAGATGATATTGCGTGTCTTCCAATACCAAAAATGAGCTTTGCAGAAAGGGGAGATCTTCGAATGGCCGACCCATGCCGACCATCCACACAACAGGCCGACCCGACGGATCAATCACAAGATCACACTGGATCTGCGAAATGGTATCAACAGGAAGAAATGCCGCCGGATCCATAAGCGGCGCACAGGATCGTTCGTCTCGCACACGAGTAGCAATCCTCTCTGGCAGAGCCCACGACGGCATCTGACCACGCACTGCAACGACCTTTTCTCTGTAGGGTAGGGTCTGTACCTGCATCTGCGTTGTCGCCCCCGAAAGTAATGCTTCATCGTTGGATACACGCAACGTCAGTGGCTCATGGAAGGCAAAATTGATATTCAACTCCTGCACATCAATGCGCGGCGCAAGATCCAATGATATCTCATCATCTGGGGTACAGCCTACACACACCGTCAGACACCCCACGAACAACACGGAAGAATGAAAACGCATCGAAACTATTCTAGCTGAGGAAGAAGCATCGGAGTACTCTCGATGCATGCCACGGTACGATCATCTCCAGGCCTCCGATCCAGCTGTCTACGCCACTCTGATAGGAGAAATGCGTCGCCAACGCGATGGTATGGAACTTATTCCATCGGAAAATTATGTGTCGAGTGCCGTGATGGAAGCGATGGGCAATTGTTTTAACAATAAGTATTCAGAAGGCTACCCTGGCAAACGCTACTACGGCGGACAAGAGTTTACAGATCAAATCGAGAATCTGGCCATCGAACGGGCAAAACAGCTCTTTAGCGCTGGTCATGCAAACGTCCAACCACACGCAGGTGCTCCAGCGAATATTGCCACCTACTTCGCACTGCTTGAGCCAGGCGACACTATCATGGGCATGGATTTAAGCCACGGTGGACACCTCACGCACGGCCATCCCGTCACCTACATCTCGAAAATTTTCAACTTCGTTCGCTACAAAATGAGCAATAGCGAAACGGGTGCAATTGACTATGACGACATGCGACGAGTTGCGTTGGAAACGAAACCCAAAATTCTCCTCGCGGGGTTTTCGGCGTATCCCCGAACACTCGACTACGCGAAGATGCGAGCTATCGCCAATGAAGTAGGTGCATACGCCGTCGCCGATATGGCGCACATTGCAGGCCTCATCGCAGGGAAACAACTGAGGAACCCATTCGATGATGGCTTCGACATCATCCTGACGACAACCCACAAAACGCTTCGCGGCCCCCGCGGCGGTATGATCCTCACGCGGGATCCGGCCCTCGGAAAGAAGATCGACAAAGCGGTCTTCCCCGGTTTTCAAGGCGGACCCATCATGCAGATGATTGCGGCGAAAGCAGTGGCATTCGGCGAAGCGCTTGAACCAGCATTTCAAGACTATGCAGCGCAGATCCTCAAAAATAGTACGAGGCTCTCTGAGGCACTGATGGCAGGTGGCGCAACACTTGTCACCAATGGTACAGACAATCACCTCATGCTCGTTGATTGCATGACATCATGGGGTTTGCCTGGCAACGACGTCGAGAAACTGCTTGATACGGTGCACATCACCCTCAATAAGAACATGATCCCCGACGATCCCCGCTCGGCGATGGATCCTTCAGGCATTCGTCTCGGCACACCCGCTATCACGACGCGAGGAATGAAAGAGGATGATATGAACACCATCGCATCGTTCATGTTCCGCGCAGTGAACGCACGCAATGATTCTACTGCTCTCGCATTCCTTCGCGACGAAGTCACCGCTTTTTGCCAGAACTTCCCCGTCCCAGGAATTTCCGAAACGTCACTCTAAACGAAAACACCCGCCGAAGCGGGTGCTCGTATTCTTGGAAGAACGTTCTTATTTGCAGCAAGACGTCGCACACGATCCAGGTCCGCAGGGGCAACACTTTTTCAGTGCCTTGATAAACATGTGAAACGCGAAGATGAACGTGAGTAGTGCGAGTGATCCTTCTGGAGCACCAGCAATGAACCCTCCATCGGGAAGGAAGTGCGTGTTATACAACGCGTAGACCGTTACGAGCGTGATGACTGCGTAGATCGCGGCGACAACGTAGCCAATGACCGAGCAGCCCATGCATCCTGATTTGTCTGACATAAAGAATGAGGGGAAGAAAAGAAGTATTTCCATTGTAGAAGCTCTTCCATTGAAACATTCTTCCTATTTATTAAAAATTGTGATGCAATAGATCGCTCTGCAAAGACACGTTTCTCGATCATTGAAGACCTAGAAAGCACAAATAATGTATTCATACACTCGATGTGGATAACATGAAAGGGCTATCAGTTGCGCAAAATCAACCGTCGCGTACGATGACGTGAACCTGCAGCGGGCACCTACGCCAAGGCTTCGGCGCCTCCAGAACAGACACGCACTGGTTCACTCCCCCTCCTTCACACCACCGCCATTCAGCAGAGAGAGTGATGGTCATCTTGGAGCGCTTCCGCTCGTTCCTCCCGCCCACACCTCCACCTACTTTGTGCACAACGGGTCTAGGTAACGTGATCCGCAAGCTTCCACCTGCATGGTGGCCGTCACCCTCTCTGCTCTGCGAACCGTACAGGATGTTCCGAGGCACGGACTCCTGTGCGAACCCCCACCACTCTCCAGTGCGAAACCTGATCCGCAAGGAACTCGTCGAGCCGGTCCGGAGACCTCGATTGGATTCGAGGATAAACAAGAATCCGAAGCAGGGCAGCGGGATGAGGACCTCCCTCACCTCGTCATCGGCTCCATGGCCAAAACAGTCATGTACCGCCGACTCAGACAAACATATGGGCTCCTTAGGGGGCCTTTTTGTTACGTTCGTGGAAAAACCAAAGTTTCTCCACGGGCCCCATCCTTCGAGGTGCCTTGCCAGCAGGCAGGTTCACCAAAGCCTCGCCCGTCATACCTCGGTACATTCAACACTGCGGTGTCGAATACTCGGTATGACAACCATCACTATCGCAGTGTCATGCCGAGCCTGCCTACCGGTAGGCAGGTGATCCCGCCGATGCGGGATCGTACCGAGGCATGACACGCATCAATCCCCTTCAAATACCGCACCCCGGAACGGGTGCTGCTGGCATCTATCCGTTCAGGGCACAAGCAGCAGCCCTTCGTGGCTGCGACGCGCAAAGGGTTATGCCCCAAACTGACTCACATCAATCCCCTTCTTCTTCGCCTCATCGAGGAGCGTTTTGCTCACCGCGGGAATGCCACCCGTAGCTTCCAGCTTCGGTGTAAGATCAGCCATTTCCTTCACTTCTGCATCGGTCAACGTTTCACCCAAAAACTGTTTCTTGCGAATAGCGTTGTAGAGGTTCAACCAAAGCTCGCGGTCACGCCAAGCGCGGTAGGCTTCGAGGGTCATCTTTTTCGCGCGTGCCTTCTTCTTCTCTTCTTCCTCTTTCTCTGCCTGCTTTGTCGCTGTTTTCGCCGCTACCTGCGCCTCCTGCGCACCCGCCGCCCAACGCATGATCCGATCTTCCACCGTCACACGCGGCTGCGCATACCGCTCGCGCGAGAGCGAACGAAGCAGCGCAACACGCCCGGGCTCCTGCTCAATCTTCGGCGGTGGCAACGTATTCACAGAGAACGGCTTGCTCGGGATACCATCGATCATCAAGCGCACGTACGCGTGATACTTCGGCAGGCTCAGGATGTCCTTCGTCGAGACCATCTCCTCAAACTGCATACTGAGATCTTCCGCATCGTCGCTCCCCACCTGGAAACTAATCATCGAACCGACGTTGCCGAATACGGCATCCTTGAGCGATGTATCACCCTGACCGATCGTAAGTTGCCCCACGTACTGGTGGGCCATCGTCAGCGCCAAACGATACTTACGCGCCTCACTGAGAATCGTCGCAAACGACTTCGTGGCAAAGTTCTGGAACTCATCGACGTAGAGATAGAAATCGCGACGCTCCTTCTCAGGGATATCCGCGCGGCTCATGGCATCGATCTGAAACTTCGTCACGAGCATCGACCCGAGGAACGCCGACGTATCTTCGCCGATTTTGCCCTTCGAAAGGTTCACGAGAATAATCTTGCCGGTGTCCATCGCATGGCGGATGTCGAGCGTCGACTTCACCTGACCCACGATATTGCGGATGACAGGTGTTGTGAGGAGCTGGCCCACCTTATTCTGGATCGCAGCCACGGCCTCGGTGCGGTACTTATCACTCCAACTGACGTACTCAACCTCCCAGAACGCTTTCACGACGGGCTCGGTGCAGTTACTCACGATCTTCTTGCGATACGCATCATCCGAGAACATACGCAGTATGCCGAGCATCGATGAGCCTTCACTCTCGAGGAGCGCGATGATCGTATTCCGGAGGATGTACTCCATACGCCCTGAAAACGCATCGGGCCAGAGCTTCATGAACACACTCATCAGGCCTGACGTAATGAGTGGGCGCTGCTCCGGGCTTGCGACTTCAAGCATGTTAAACGACATCGGGAAATCGCGGTCGGACGGATCGAAGAGCACGACATCATTCGTGCGCTCTTTCGGGATAAACTTGAGACACGCATCGATGAGATCCCCGTGCGGATCGATGACGGCCACACCCTTACCGCTGCGAATATCGCTCTCAATCATATTTTCGAGAATGGTCGATTTACCCATACCTGTTTTACCAATGACGTAGATGTGCCGACGACGATCATCAGGGCGAATACCAAATCGAAGCCGCCGCCCTTGAAACACCGACTCACCAAGAACCGTGAGATTCTCCGAATCATCGGTGATACCCTCAATGGGAAGGTTTACAGGCGGTTCAAGTTTTTTACTGATCACCCAATCCATATTCGGGGTCTTCACGAGAATATTCGGCACGTGCCACAAGGTGGCGATCTCCTCGGCTGAAAGGAGAAATGATGAGCGCGTGAACCCCGTCGGAAGCATCGACGTCGTGCGAACAGTGGCAACTTCGAGACCATTACTTGTGGGCAACGAAAACTGGCGATAGCTACTGGCGATCTCCTCGACCTTCCCGCGCGCCTCTTGCTCACACTCCGCTGGTGCAATGACGCACACACGGAGGTTGGCATGAAACAGCAAGCGGTTCAACTTATCTGCCGCGCCCGTAACGCTATCTTCGCGCTCGTGACTGCGCGTACTCACTTGGGTGGGGTCATCGGGGTTTGATGACACTATTTCTTCACCAGAAAGTGCAGAAATAGTGGTCGCCGTTTTGAACGATGAAAACCACATTCTCCATGAACCCATCAACACATCGAGTGGCCAAAGCACGAGACGCTTCCACCCCTGCGCCATGTGCACAGTGCTCCAGAGGGAAGCGTATGTCGAAGAATGCTTCGGCATGCCCCGCCCGAGGTACGGCAAAAACTTCATGGCGCGCTTGCGGGTCTTCCCCGATGCAGGGGTGACGATAAGCTGTACGAGGCCGCGCATACCGGGCTTCGGGTAGCGCACGAGGGTCGACGTAATACCGGCAATGGTATCGACGCTCTGACGGGTAGAAATATCAGAGAACTGCGGGTAACGCTTGATCGGGAAAAACTCCGGATCCGTCAGTGCAAGATCCGCCGTCACGACAACTTCGCCAGGTTTCAGTGCAAAGAGTTCCTCTTCTGCGGGCTCGATCTCGGCATCAGGAAATTGGCCGTACAACTGGCTTTCTGCCAGTGCGGCAGCGGCACGTGACCCACGGACAAACAGGCCTATTTTCCCTTCGGCAAGGCCAATATCGAAGCTCACGGTCCCATCGCTTCCCTTCAGCGAGTGCAGGGCCGAGAGCGCCGTCTCGAACATGAGCGGCCCGCGACTTGCAGTTGCGTCATCCTGATCCGGCATACTAGGCCGAATGCGGAGGAGCACGGAGGATGATGAAGACGGAATCATGACGTATGAAGTTTGGAACAAGCCGTCAGAAATCGTAATTCGTAATTCATAATTCTCGATTGAACGTTATGTAGTTTTCAAAAAATCACGAATCAAGTCGAGCGCTGCCGTATTGTAGGCATAATCCATACGCATGGGGCCGAGGATCCCGATCGCGCCATGCATCCCGCGGACCTCATACCGTGTCACGAGCATGCTGCAACTTTGGATCTGCGGCAGGAGATGCCCCTCGCCAATGTAGGTATGCACTGTGTCGTCGAGTGCCGCATCATCGAGTAATTCTGACAAACCAGACTCCAACACCTCGACCACTCCAGACGCCATCCCTGGGCTCTGCTGGAACTCCGGCTGGCGAAGTGCATTTGCCAACCCGAGGTAGTACACCATGTCTTTATGTGGCACGGTCGCGAATGCGACATTGGGGATCATGTGCGAAAGGAGCGTCACCGCCTCGTAGATCTTCTCTTGATCCTTGCGCTGCACATAGGCTTGCTTCAAACGATCGAACGTCTTGCGCACCTTCTGCATTTCCTTCGATGGCTCAATGAACTCCTGCACGTAGACCTGGTACCCCTTGGCGGTCGGAATACGACCCGCAGAAACGTGCGGTTGCTCGAGAAACCCCTCCTGGCAAAGGAGGCGCATTTCATTGCGAAGCGTTGCGCCAGAGACCTGAAATTCGGTATTTAAGAGCAAGTTAAGTGAGCCGACTGGCTCCGCCGTCTGGATGAATTGGTCGATGATCGCCGAGAGGAGCTTCGCCTGGCGTGTGTTCATCTCTCTGAGTATAGCACTCTTCGCCAAAGAGTGCCAGGTTTGGGCTTTCTGGAGCGAATCTTATTTTCCTGCCTTGTCCAAACGCGCCTTGAAGCGGTCAATACGGCCACCACGAGTCGTTGTCTGCTTCTTCCCTGTGTAAATAGGATGGCACATACGGCAGGTTTCAACCGTTTGCGTCTGTACCGTACTCGGGATCTCAAATACGGTTCCGCACGTTGTGCAGTTCGTTTGAGCGTTTTGATGCATAGTAGGGTGGATTCCTTTCTTCATAGCTCGAGGATTCTACGGAAAATAGACGATGATGCAAGGCCAGGTTTGTACTTTTTGGAGCCTTCCTCTTTGTCTCGGTAGGCTCAGTATAGCAGTCAGAATGAACAAAGGCGTGTCATGGTGAGCCTGACGAACCATTACGCCTTTGCGGCTTTTCTCTTGCTCTTCTTCGCCGCTTTCTCGACCGCTTCTGCCTCTTCGAAGAGTTCCTCCACCTCGCCCTCGCGCTGCTGCGCTGCTGCTTCGGCAATCGCCTTCTCCGCTTCGGGATCGAGCATCAAGACGCTCATCGTGGCGACTTTATCCGGTGGATCCAAGCGCATGACAATCACCCCCTGGGTGGCACGGCCACGCGATGGAATATCAGAGAGACCCATACGGATCATCTGCCCTTCCTTTGAAATACAGAGGAGATCACCTTGCGCACCTTCTTCGAGCACAACTGCACCAATAATATCACCGGTCTTTGCGGTTAGCTGCGCTGCTTTCACACCTGACCCCCCACGCCCCTGGAAGCGATACTCCGTCACGGGGCTCATTTTCCCGAGACCATTCTCCATCACGACCATGAGACTGCTCTTGCTTGCATCACGGATGCAGCCAGCTTCAACCACACGATCGTTGTCTTCAAGACGAATACCAATCACACCCGCAGCCGCTCGCCCCATCGATCGAACATCATCTTCTGGGAAGCGAATCGCCTTCCCCTTCTTGCTGACGATAAGAATTTCGTTCTTTCCTGTCGTGCCAAGCACCCATTTCAATTCTTCGCCCGTCGGCAACTTCTGGGCAATGAGACCGCTACGACGGATATTGTCGAACTCAGCTACCTCCGTGCGCTTCACCGTCCCCTGATCGGTGATCATGAAGAGGTACTTCAACTCCGAGAGATCAGCCTTCATGATCGCCGTGATCCGCTCATCGGGCTTCAGCTGAAGCAAGTTCACAATCGCCTGTCCACGAGCAACACGGCTCGTCTGCGGCAGTTCGTACGCCGGCATCTGGAACACGCGCCCCGTATTCGTGAAGAAGAGCAGATCATCGTGATTCATGACGTGGAGCAACGAAAGCACTTCATCGTCGTCTTTCACGTCGGCACCCTTAATGCCCTTCCCACCGCGATTTTGGGCACGGAACTGCATTGGGCTGAGGCGCTTTACGTACCCACTCCTTGTGAGCGTCACCATCATCGGCGCATTCGGGATCGTATCTTTCGCGCTAAATTCGCCCGCAGCCGTTAAGACAATCGCCGTCTTTCGCTCGTCACCGTGCTGCAACTTCACCGCCGTAAGCTCATCGCGAATAATACCGTCGACTTTCTTCTTATCCTTCAAGATCGCTTCGCACTCTGCGATAAATTTCTTCTTCTCTTTCAATTCGTCTTCAATTTTCTTCCGCTCGAGACCAGCCAGCGTCTGCAGGCGCATATCGAGAATGGCCTGAGCCTGCAATTCGCTCAGTTTAAACTTCTTGATCAGGCTCTCTTTCGCTTCTTCTTTTGTCTCGCTCGCACGGATCACCTTGATCACTTCATCAATATGATCGAGCGCAATCGACAGCCCCTCAAGGATATGGGCACGCTCCTTCGCGCGATCACGATCGTAGATCGTACGACGCGTGACAACGATACGACGATGATCGATGAACACTTGCAAGAGTTCCTGCAGATTCATTAAGCGCGGCTGCAAGCCATCGGACAGGGCGATCATGTTGTAGCCGAAACTGCTCTGCAACTCCGTGTGCTTGTAGAGCTGGTTCAAGATCTTCTGGGGGTAGCTGTCCTTCTTCAGCTCAACAATAATGCGAATCCCCTCGCGATCAGACTCGTCGCGGATATCGCTGATACCCACGATGATCTTCTCATTCACGAGGTCGGCCATCTTCTCGATCAACGTCGACTTATTCACCTGATACGGGATTTCAGAAATTCGAATATGGTAGCGACCCGTCGAACCCATTTCCTCGATTTCTGCCTTTCCACGCACCATGAGCGAGCCACGGCCCGTGAGGTACGCCTGCTTGATAATTTCCTTATCGTACACAATTCCACCCGTCGGGAAATCAGGTCCCTGTACGAATTTCAGCAAATCTTCAACTGTCGCCTCGTTGTTATCCAGAAGATGGAGCGTCGCCGACACGACTTCGTTCAAGTTATGCGGTGGAATATTCGTGGCCATACCGACCGCGATACCCACGCTGCCATTTAAGAGCAAGTTCGGGATCTTCGACGGAAGCACCGACGGCTCCTTGCGAGAAGCATCGTAGTTTGGGCGGAAATCAACCGTATTCTTCTCAATGTCCGCGAGCATCTCATCCGTGATCTTTGCCATTTTTGACTCTGTATAACGCATCGCAGCGGCGCCATCACCATCGATGGAACCGAAGTTTCCTTGCCCGTGCACCAGCGGATACCGCATCGAGAAATCCTGCGCCATACGCACAAGCGCTTCGTAGATGGAAGAGTCGCCGTGCGGGTGATACTTACCCATCACGTCACCAACGATGAGGGCGGACTTGCGAAGCTTCGCCGCAGAACGCAGGCCGAGTTCGCTCATCCCGTAGAGAATACGGCGATGCACGGGTTTCATGCCATCGCGTGCATCTGGAAGAGCGCGCGACACAATGACGCTCATCGCGTAATCAAGGTAACTCTCTTCCATTTCCGCCACGATCGGACGCGGTTTAATGCGTCCTATGGACGAAAGCATCTCTGTTCCGTCACCGGAAGAAAGAGACTGTTGATCCGCCGGAGGCGTCGAATTATCTGCCATGAACGCGCGCCATCGTAGCGTGTGAACCTCGGTTCGTCGAGCATTCCACTTCCCGCTTCCGTCCGCTGCTTCTAGAGTAGGTCTACATGCTCTCAATTATCGCAACCCCCATCGGAAATTTAGGAGACATCACACTCCGCTCGCTGGAGACGCTCAAAGCGTGTGACGGCATCGTGTGTGAAGACACGCGCGTGACGGGGCAACTACTGAAGCTCCTGGGGCTCGAGAAAAAACCACTGATGAGTTTTCATGGGTACAGCAACGATCACGCTCTCGACAGTATTATGGAAAAACTGAAACATGGGGAACACCTTGCCTTAGTCTCCGATGCGGGCACCCCTGGTATCTCGGACCCTGGCTACGCGGTTGTTTCACGCGCACGAGCCGAAGGCATCACGATCTCTGCATTGCCTGGCCCCGCGGCATTCCTCACGGCGCTCTCGGCTTCGGGCCTCCCGATCAACCGCTTCCGGTACCTCGGATTCTTACCACTGAAGAAAGGACGAAAAACGCTCCTCTCAACCTTCGCCGAGGAAGAAGATACGATCGTCTTTTATGAATCCGTCCACCGAATCGAAAAGACACTCCATGAGCTCGCCGAGGCGTTGCACTTGCAGCAACAAAGACCCGTATGCATCGCGCGCGAACTCACGAAACTCCATGAAGAAATTATTCTCACGACCGTCGCTATGCTTCCGGCTATCGCAGGAACCATCACGAAAAAAGGAGAGTTTGTGGTCGTGATTGGATCACCCGTGCATCATCGCACGAACCAGGATGATGACGCATCGTAAACACAATCGGCAATCGATTCGCGCACCAGGATTCGATTACCGGGATCCTGGAACGTATTTCGTCACAATCTGCACGCAGCATCGGGAACATCTCTTTGGGGAAATACGACATGGGGTGATGGGGTTATCGGCGATGGGACAGATTGTGAAAGAGTGCATCAAACAGATTCCACGCCATTTCCCTGGTATCACCATCGATACGTACGTTGTCATGCCTAATCACGTGCACATCTTGGTACATATTGGCGACCCCCCAACGCACGACGGCAGGGACGTAGCATGCTACGTCCCAACGCACGAAAGATCGGACAACACTGATACGCGTTTGATCGGTCCACGTGCGAAGGGCAACGTCCCAACCCACGAAATAACGAAGAACACCGATGCGGGGTTGATCATCCCACGTGCGAAATCATTCAACGTCCCAACCCACGAATTAATGGACAACACCGATACGCGTTTGATCGGTCCACGTGCGAGGTCGTTGGGCGCAATTATTCGATCGTTGAAATCCGCCTGTACGAAGTACATCAATGAATCGCGAGGTGAACCAGGTACAATCGTATGGCAACGAAATTTCCACGAACATATCGTCCGTTCACAGGAGGAATACGATAGGATCCGCACCTACATCATTCATAATCCACGTCATTGGCCGTCCGATTCTAAGAACGCATGACTACGCCCCAGAACACCCTCGCCGCCTACGATTATGCCTTCCCCGAGGCACTGATAGCAGAAGAACCAGCGCATCCGCGTGATAGCGCACGCCTCATGATCTACGATCGTACTACACACGAAACATCCCTCGATACCTTCACGAATATCAACGACTATTTACCCGAGAAGTGCGTCCTCGTCTTCAACGAAACGAAAGTAGTACCCGCACGCATCACGCTCGATCTGGGGGCACTATCGGCAGATGTACTCTATCTCTCTGCCGATCACGATGGGCTGTTACGCGTGATGGCGCCACGCACCGTGCGACCAGGGATGACCGCAACGTGGGCAGGGCATTCACTCGAAGTCATCGCACGCGATGGAAAAGAAGCAATCCTCCGACCGTCGTTTTCGCCGGAGATGATCCTTCCGCTCCTCGAAGAATTTGGCAAAACGCCATTGCCACCATACATCGAAGCACAACATATGACCGAGACCGAGCGTCGACACGAGTACCAAACGGTCTTCGCAAAAAACCCAGGCAGCGTTGCCGCACCAACGGCGGGGCTGCACTTCACACCAGAACTCATCGAACGCATTAAAGCCGCGGGGCACGATGTTGTATACATCACATTGCATGTGGGGCTCGGGACCTTCGCACCCCTGACGGAAGAGCAGCTAAAGACACGCACGCTTCACGAGGAAACGTACTTCATCGATGAAGACACAGCCGAATTCCTCAATCGTGCCAAGGAAGAAGGCCGCCCAATCGTCGCCGTAGGAACCACAACCGTCCGCACACTTGAATCAGCTGCAGACGACGGAACAACCATCACGAATCGCTACGGACGCACGACACTGTTCCTCTCGCCCGAAAACCCTCCCCGCTTTGTTGCGGCCATCATCACGAATTTCCACGTCCCGAAATCAAGCCTCCTCATGCTCGTGGCTGGCTTCATTGGGCGCAACCAACTCATGAAACTCTATCAAACTGCCATCGCCGAGAAGTTCCGCCTCTTTAGCTTCGGGGATGGAATGCTCGTTCTATGAACTACGAATCGCTGCATGTCGGGAAAAAAAGCAAAGAGCGCATTGAAAAGGCGTCACGTGAAATGTCAGAGAAATACGGAACAACGATTGATGAGATACGATTAATGATCCTCACGAAAATCCAAATTTTTCCGCCGCTACGGCAGTGCCAAGAAGCAATCGAACGCGTGCGCACAGAGCTACGACGCCTTTAAGGGCACACGGATGAATCGTGAACGATTACGGCAACACCCCGAGCGGATCCACATTCACACCATTCAAAATCACTTCGAAGTGCAAGTGCGACGCGGTTGTCATGGGGCCTGCACCATGTGTTCCTGGCTTACCACCACTCAAACCAATCACCTGCCCTGCCACAACCTCTTGCCCCGCTCGCACCAATGTTTCGCTCAAGTGACCATAGAGCGTTGCATACCCGTCACGATGACCAATGAGGATATAGGTATACCCCGTCTTGCCGCCATCGCGCACGAGGAAGACAACGCCATCGGTTGCGGCACCGACAGACGTACCCTGTGGGACGACAATATCAGCGCCATAGTGCTGCACGCCAAATCTTCCGACGTATGCCTTATTCTTAAACCCAGCCGAAATAGGGCCATACACTGGCCACGAAAACGCTGGTGTCTCCGCTGCGGCCGCGTGACGAACATCGTCTGCACCCAGGATCCCCTTGAGCACGAGTGCACGACTGGCTTTCAGGCGTAGCTTCGCATCGATACGAGCTAAATCCTCCTGGAGCGAGAGTACATGCTCATGCACCTCAGCCATGATACGACGATTCTCGCGCAGCTGCGATTCTGATACTGCAACAAGGCCCGCTGTTGCACGGTATGACCTCGATGCAACGGCATACACCTGTAGCGATTTCTCATGCGACTCCTCTGCACGTGCACGCTGATCAAGCACAGAAACGGCAGCCGAGAGATCTTTCACCAGTCGTTGCTGATAACGGTACAAACGGTCATCGGCACTCCCCCATAGACGATCATTCACAAAACGCGTGATTGTAAACCGTCTCGAGTCTGCACGCTGTCGTAGCAACTCCCCTAACCGTTTCTTCGCTGCATCGCGCATGCGCACGGCATCATCTTTCGATGCAAGTACCGTCCCTGTACGGCGTTCGATGATCTTCGTAATACGACGCCACTTGATCACGGCGCGTCGTGCCGAAAGCTTCTGACGCTCCGCTTCGTGCAACAGTCGCTCTTGTTCAGAGAGCACCGTTTTCCCTTTTTCCAGTCGCGACTGCAACCCTCCACGTTGACGATACTCCGTTGCCGCGTCACCAATGGCATCCTGCAGCGATGCACGCGTCTCATCCCGCTCAGTAAGCGAGAGCATTCCTGTCATGCTCAGCGGCACAGCGGGAATCACCGCCATGAGCAACGGAATCACAATGAGGAGACGACGTGTGTGATGCATATGTGTTTCCCACCATTGTAGCAAAAAACGCCTGATTTGACGAGGGATTCGTGCTACACTCCAGCCGTGTTTGCCCACCTCCGAGGAACTATCGGCAAAGGCGCTCTCGGTGATGTGTCGATCGATGTTGGCGGCGTTGGATACCGTCTGGCTGTTCCGCTTGATACATGGGACACACTGACCGACGGTGAGACGGCGATGGTATGGGTTTCAACGTACGTCCGCGAGGATCGTTTCGATCTCTTCGGCTTCATCGACGAAGCGACGCGCACGCTTTTTGAGGAATTAACACAAATCTCAGGTATTGGACCCAGGACTGGCCTTGAACTCTGCGGCGTACCGCGAGGCCTCCTCCTCAAGGCCATTCAAGAAAACGATCACACTCCTCTGACTTCTGTGAAAGGCATTGGCAAGAAAACAGCAGAGAAACTTCTCGTCGAGCTCAAGAGCCTTGCCGAGCGGCATCCAATGCTCTTTACGTCTGATGCACGTACCATGGGAGCGAAGTTTGACCCCGATGCACTCGCTGCCCTGGCACAACTCGGCTACAACCACGCCGATGCCGTTCGTGCACTCGAATCGGTCCCAAAAGAATTACGCACAACCGAAGAACGCCTCACTGCCGCCCTTCGATCGCTCTAACCCCCCGTCTCTATGCTCACGCTCGATATCGCTGGCAGCCTCGCGAAGCTTATCACGCCATCCTACGGCATCAGCGAGCAAGACTTACTGCAAATGCGCGGCAGCCTCAAACGGTATATCGATGACCTCCATGCGGAATGCGAGGCAGGAGCACATCCATGGACCCGCAGCATCTACGACGAACAGGCAGTGCGATCGGTCCGCGACGTTGCAGAACGCATCAAGAAAGAGAAAATTGAAACAGTCCTCTGGGTCGGTATCGGGGGATCCGGGCTGGGTCCGCGCGTACTAAAAGAAGTCTTTGAATCGCAGCACACTGTCGAACTCGTGATTGTCGATACCATCGATCCCACGATGCTCCACATGTACCTCGATGTCCTCGACTGGAAGCGTACGTTTGTCGTCGTTGCGAGCAAGTCTGGCGGCACACTCGAAACGATGAGTGCATTCTTTCTCTTCTGGGAAAAACTCTACGCTGTCATGGGCGCCAAAGCTACGGAGCGTGCCCTTGCCATCACTGATATCTCTGCAGGTGCCTTACACTCATTTTGCACCACGCATAGTATTCCGATCCTCCCCCACCCAGAGGTCGGTGGCCGCTACTCGATCTTCACGGCCATCGGCCTCTTGCCGCTTGCGTTACTCGATGTCGATATCGATGCCTTCCTTCAGGGAGCCGCCGACATGGAAGCACAGTGCTTTAATCCGTCGCTCGACGAAAATCCTGCCGCGATGCTTGCTGCGGTGCAGTACCTCCACGAAAGCAAAAAAGGCTACATCATGCGCGTGATCATGCCCTACAGCGCGCGCCTGCAGTCGCTCGCCCGATGGAACCAACAACTGATTGCCGAAAGTCTTGGCAAGAACGAAGTTCGCAGCCCCTTCCCCGTCGCAGCGATCGGCACCCAGGATCAACACTCGATGATGCAACAGTGGATGCAAGGTCCGCGCAAAAGCTGGATGCTCTTCATCCACGACATAGAAAAGCCACGCCTCACTGTACCAAAAATCGTCGATCCTGCGTTTGAGTACGTCGCAGGGAAGAGCTTCGGGCAAATCCTCGATGCATTCCTCGATGGCACGGCCCGCGCCCTCACGCAGGTGCGCCGCCCTCACGCGACAATCAACATCACGCGCCTCGATGCCTACCACCTTGGTGCGCTCTTCCACATGTTCCTCTTTGAAGTTGTATACCTC
>CAZLEW010000001.1:20375-29440 GCA_964558635.1 uncultured Candidatus Peribacteria bacterium | reverse complement strand
CTCCTCGCAAGCACGCTTGAAGTGGTGATTGCACAGCGTCTTCTCCGGAAAATTTGCCCGCACTGTCGTTATAGCTACACCGTGAAGAATGCGGATATTGCAGGGTTGTTCCCGAATGCAGAGAAATTTTTCAATGAGAAGGACGACGTGCTGCTGTATAAAGGAAAAGGCTGCGAATCGTGTGGCAACATTGGTTACCAGGGGCGTCTCGCGGTTCATGAACTCCTGGTGATCACACCTGCTGTTGAAGCATTGATCATCGCACGCAAGTCATCTGCAGAAATCGAAGTTCAAGCCCGAGCCGATGGGATGAAATCACTCTTCGAAGATGGTTTCATCAAAGTTCGTGCGGGTATTACAACGCTGGAGGAACTGTTGCGCGTCGCCAACCCTCCTGAAGCACCTGCTGCTTCTCCAGTTCCCCATGATAAAAATAAGCACTAAACAACCAGGCATTGGTGTATGGGCGAAGATACGCAACCTATACACGCGTAGTGCGCCGCCAACGACGCAGCCACCCCCTGTACAAGTTCATCAAAAGCATTCAACAGACGATACATTCCTTCAACATGCACGCGTTGGTCCAACGGAACCTACTATTCGAACTGAGGCAACGCTTTCCAGTAATACTCCCCCACCTCCCCCATCTGCGCTCGATGAAGTTGCAGAAGAAGCTCCGCATGCTGAGGCAACTCCTGTTCAGCCCGATGTTCCTACCCCGCCGAAGAAAAAGGCTCATGCTCCTCAATTTCAATCACAAAGCGGTTTCAAAGCGTTCCTTGCATCTTTGGGTACGATCGGCATGGGCAAGGAGAGGCTCATGTTTATTCAGAATCTTGCAACAATGCTCAATGCGGGTTTGCCACTGATCGATTCGCTGAAGACACTCGTGCTTGAAACTCGGAATAAGTCGATGCGAAAGCTCCTCGCGCGTATTATTGACGCAGTCGAGAATGGCAGCCCGCTCTGGAGAGCGATGGAAGCACAGAGTTTCTTCTCGCTCCATGCGCTGGCGCTCGTTCGTATTGGTGAAGAGGCAGGAAACCTCGCACAAAATATGGAGTATTTAGCAGAGCAGGACGAGAAGGATCATGCTCTTCGATCAAAGGTCAAAATGGCCATGATGTATCCGACGATTGTGATGGTCATCATGTTTATTATTGTGGTGGGTCTTGGAATGTTCGTGTTGCCGAATCTTGTTGGCGTTCTTTTTTCGCTGAATGTGAAGCTGCCGCTCATCACCCTTATTGTTATTTGGTTTAGTGATGCGTTCGTCGCATATGGTGTCATTGGTGTCCCAAGTTTTATCGTTGCATTCATGTTCGTTATTGTTCTTTCGAAATATACGTCGTTTCGTGTGGTCACTCAGTGGGTGTTGTTTCGTATTCCTGGCATCGGGCTCCTAGCAAGACAAGCAACGATCGCACGCTTTGGCGTTATTCTTGGCGGCCTCCTCAAGGCAGGTGTTCCCGTCATCGAAGCACTCGAGTCACTTGTGCAAGTGACACCCATTGCATCGTATAAGCGTCTTTATGCAGACGTTCTTGCCCACGTGCTCATTGGCGATTCATTCCAGAAATGTTTCGCAAGCATCAAGCACAGCGAAAAATTATTGCCACCATCAGTGCAGCAACTTGTTATTACAGGGGAAAAATCTGGTTCGCTCGCTAATATCATGCTGAAGATCGCCGATATCTATGATAAAAAAGCGACGGAGACAGCCGAAAAACTGCCAATCATTTTAGAGCCAATACTCTTACTCTTTATTGGGTCGCTCGTGGGAAGTATCGCGTTTGCAATTATCGTTCCTATTTATTCGATCGTCGGAAGTATCGGCGGAGCCTAAATTTACTCGCGTTCGTTATAGTGAGAGCATAGTATGATGCTACTATGATGTTTCGTCGCGGATATGCATTACTCGAAGTGATCCTCGTGGTCACACTCATTGGTATTGTTGCCGGTATCAGTATTCCCCTCTATCGCGATTATCAAATTAAAAACGATCTCAATCTCGCAACAGAACAGATTATACAGGGGTTAGCGCGCGCACGTCTTCTCTCTCAGGCTGCGCAGGGCGATTCTGCATGGGGTTTCTATGCTCCAGCGGGTGTTTTGTATAAAGGGACAGCGTATGAAACGCGCGATACAACATTCGACGAAACGTACGCGATGCCATCGACGATCGCGATCGAGGGATTGCTTGAAGTGAACTACAGCAAAATTTTTGGCATTCCAAGTGCCACAGGAAATATCGAATTAACAACGATCAATGAAGAGCGGCGAAATATTCTTATCGAGGTAAAAGTTGAAAGTATTGCAGTCGTCGCGCTGGATCGTTTCGTGATTTGTCATAATCCAGGTGTAGGTCAGCACACACTTTCGATTCCCGATAATGCGTGGCCTGCACACCAAGGCCATGGCGATACATTTGGTGCATGTGTGAGTGAATCATCATCATCGACGCCTGCAAGTAGCGTAGCGAGTAGTACGCCAGCTAGCAGCGCAGCCAGCAGCGAAACAACCCCCGCAAGTTGCCCAGATCGAGTATCGATTGCATCTGACGGTACGATTCATATTTTAGGTTCGCTCAGTGTGAGTTTCGAGTCGCTTGGTGCGCAATTTGGTTACGGCAATGGCGGGCCAGTTGTACCCGTGACGGTCTCGTATCGTAAAAAGAATAGCGGCTCGTGGACAAGCCTCTTTAGTGGTAACCAGATCAACGGTACGGGTGGCGCAACGCAAACGGTGACGGGTTTCTCGACGAGCAATAATCAGAACAAGTTGTACGTCCGCTTTAAGGCATACTACTACCAAAGTCGTTGGTTGACGTACGAAAATTACGCGTACAGCAATGAGATACCATCTGTATTAATGTTGCATGATGGCGATACGCCGCCAACAATTACGGCGGGCAATGGTCAACAGACTATTTCGACGTTGCTCCAGCCGATTACTGATGAAAACGGTAAAATTGATGTTGGCCAGTTCGATGTCGTGCTCATTGCAGATTTCAACCGAGAAAGTTGTAGTAGCTGCACCGATTATTTCTGTAGCAACTGCAGCGGTGTTGATTACCAAGACGGCGTTGTCCTCGTGCAGTTCAATAATCCTGCGTGTTGATGAACGCTTTTTTGTTTAGACCTGCTACATTGGTTACCGTGAAGCGACGTACATGCGGATCGGCGCATCCGGGATTCCTCCTTATCGAGGCACTCATTGGTATTGCCGTGTTTTCGATCTTCCTTGGGGGCGTTGCCGCGACGCTCCTGTATGGTCAAGAGAATACGATCATGGCAGGGAATCGAATTCGCGGGGTTTCTGTATCAGTGCGTGCACTCGAGGCCGCACGAGCAGTGAGAGACGGTTCCTTTGCTTCGCTCGCAGCGGGCACCTACGGTGTGCAGATTGGGTCCGATGGTAAGTGGTCGCTTGTTCCATCGATACAGACTATTACAGGAAGTTACATCACGTCGATCACGCTTACGGCGAGTGGTGCAACATGGATGAGGGCGGATGCGCTTACGAAATGGAAACATGAGTACACGCGTTCAGGGTCTGTGCTTCTCTCGACCGATTTTACAAACTGGCGCAGTACATCGTCGCTGGGTGATTGGCGAACGCCGACGATTGATGGCACATTCGCCCCGGGCGGGAATGTGCTCTTCACGCGTGCGGCAATCGGCGGGTCGACTCTGTACATTACGAGTGCTAATTCTGTTGGGTTGTATGTCGTCGATATCACGAATACTGCGTCCCCTGCTCAATTGGCTACGGGATTCTCGCTGGGGGTAGCGGCCTATGATGTGGCAGTGCGTGGGAATCGTCTGTATGTGGTTGCGGCAGATGCGAATGCCGAATTGAAGGTCTACAACATCGCAGATCCGAATGCGCCAACGCTCGTGACATCGGTTGATTTGCTGGGCAGTTCCCGCGCGCGAAGTCTTGCGATCACAGATCAGGTCTTGCTTGTCGGCCTCACACAGAGCGCCGTCTCTGGGGAAGACGAACTCCTTGCGTATAATATTAGCAGTACAGGTAGTTCCATTCCGTTGATCGATAGTGAAGACGATGCAGGGAGTGTGTATGCCATTGCGACAAGCGGAACAGGCGTGTATCTCGCATCATCACAGGACAGTTATGAACTACGCGCATACCGAATCTATGATTCGGGGTCACTCGTCCTCGCAACAGTCCCAGGGTATAACTTGGGCGATCGAACACTCGATGCGCAGTCGATTGCCGTCACAGGGACATCGGCGTTACTTGGGACGCTGAAGGGTTCGATCCAAGAGATGATTTTGTTCAATGCACGTCCGCAGGTTCCGACACTTTCATCCACGGGTCCGTGGTATCACGAAGGGAGCGGCAGCATTGTCGGTGCGGCAATGGACCCCTCGCGTTGTGTGGGGTTCCTCGCGGCTGATTCTGGTCGTAAGGCATTGCAGGTCGTCCATGTTCGCGATACGTCGTCGCTCACAGAACTCGCCACATATACGTCATCCTCTGGTAAGGGGCGCGGCGTCCTCTACGATCCTGTGCGCGATCGCGTGATCCTCTTGACCGATCAATCGGTGCATATTTTCAAGCCAGCGACTTCTACCGGTACATGCCCATGAAGCAGATTGTTTCTTCGCGCCCTGGCTATGCGTTTCTCCTTATGGTGCTTATTGTGGGCGTGATTGCTGCGGCCACGGCGACATCGCTCATGTTGCTTGGGTGGGCAGCGGAGCAGAATGGATTTTTGCTCGAGCGATCTGCTCAGGCAGAGGAGTATGCGAAATCTTGCGTCGAGCAAACGTTTCGTACCCTTCGTCTCGATCCATCGTATGCAGGAGGTGAAACGCGTATCTTCCCAAAAGGATCATGCATTATTCATCCTGTGGTTGCAGATGGTGTGAACGATCGTCGATTGTGTGTTGAAGGTGTCAGTGGGAGTAGCATGCGGCGATTCCAGGTCAACATTGAAGAACTCTTTCCTCGTCTTGCCATTTCATCGTACGAAGAAGTGGCTTCCTTCACATTGTGCCCATGATGAACGTACATCGCTCTCGTCCTGGAACAACGCTGATCGAACTCCTTCTTTTTCTTGCGATCATGGCGATCGTTGCATCGCTCACACTCCCAATGCTGTATACCGCTGCTGAAAATCGGATGCTTCAACAGACGGTATCGATCGTAGAACAGAATGGCGCCCAAACCATTCAGAATATTGGCTTGAAGGTGCGAAATGCTGAGAAAATTCTGTACCCTGCTGCGGGGCAGACGGCAAGTTATCTTGTCCTGCAGACAGGATCTGGAAGAACCAATCCTACGATTGTTGGTGTGTTAACGGGTGCGATAATTATTATTCAACATACGATAAAAGAAACTGTGACCACAGAGCAGGTAGGCGTGAGTGAATTCCGCGTGCGCAATACATCGACATCAGCAACGAGCCAGAGTGTTGCAATCTCGTTTCATGTGTCGCGTACGATCCGTCTGCAACAACCCCATAGCTATGGGCAATATTTTGATGCTGCAATTGGGTTGCTCGATGACGATCGTCCGACTGGAGCATGTAACTGTCCACCTACATCGTGTGTGAATGGTACGGCGATTCAGTGGTATGTGTGTGATACGGGTATCTGTGAAGAATCGACAACTGCGCTCGTGTGCTCGTAAGCAGTAACTATGATGGGATCATCTTCCGATGATCGATCAAGTGAAAAATACGCAGAGCGAAGCGAAATTGCTATACTGCCGTACTGTTAGGGGCGTTTCACGTCCCATCTTATCTCCCTCCTCTCTCTCTATGCGTAAGGTACAACTACGTCAGGGGTTCACGCTCATCGAACTCCTCCTGGTCATCGGTATCATTGCCATTTTGGCCTCTATCGTTATCGTCGCCATCAACCCGACGAAGCAGCTTGCAGACGCACGCAATGCGCAGCGTAAGTCAGACGTGAACACGATCTTGAACGCGGTGTATCAGTATGCCATCGATAATAGTGGCGCTGTTCCCACGACAATCACGACGACGTTGTATCAAATCTGTTCAACAGATGCGAGCAGCACAGATACGACTCTTACTGATGCTCAGTGTATCGATCTTGATGCTCTGACGGGTTCCTACATCGTCCGTCTGCCACGTGATCCGAGTGCTCCAGGTGGTGCAACAGGTACGGGTACGAGTTACACTATCTACAAGACGGCAACCAACCGCATCAGGGTGTCCGCTCCTCTTGCAGAGCAGAGCCAAACGATCTACGCCGAAAAGTAAACGTTGTTCTCCTGGTTTCAAAACGGCCCCTCGATGGGGCCGTTTTGTTATGACACGATTGAACCGTTTTACGGCCATACATTGGGTAGAAATAGCCTTTGAAAGTGCCCTCCCACAGAACGCCGTTTTCTGCTATACTAAAACGAATACTCACACACGATACGATTATCGGCCAAACAGCAGTTCGCCGTTCTATCACTGGGCGAATCGTGATGCAGGCGTGCCTCCTCTCGACGTTTATCATTGTTGTGCTGAGCACTGTTGCATATGTGATCGCTGAATCGGTTGTGCAGGATGCCCTGGAGATGAAAGATGTTTCTGGCTTGGTGATCCTTACACATTCGCTGACATTCGTTGGGTTCCTACTCGTGTGTTTTGCCGCAGCAACAGCATACTTACTTGCTACGCAGCTTACGACGCCGTTGCGCGAGCTTGTTTCGAAGGTAGCGTCTTTGCATCCTGGTCAGCATCCTGTACGCACGATCACTACAGGCGATGAAGTGGAAGTGCTCGATACTGCATTTGTCGAGATGGGTGGTCGTTTAGCAATGTCACATGAGATACAGGAACAGGAGATACAGTCTCGAACCGAGGATCTTCGCCATCAGTACAAGCTTGATCGCGCCATTCTTGATGGTATTCGTTATTGCGTGTTTACCGTAGATACAGAGGGCTTAGTGACACAGGCAAACCCCGCAACGATTCAAACGCTCGGGCAAGATCTTCTCGGAAAATCGTTTGAGACCGTCATGCATCTACGGGAAAAGCATGGCATACAGTTGCAGGGTGAGGATCCAATTCGCGTGTGTTTGCAAACAGGTGAGTCATATCGCAGTGTATCGAGCACCAAGCTCGCGATCGAAAAGCAGGATGGGACGATTATGCCGATCATTCTTTCGGTGACCCCGCTCTCCGATAATAACTCGCTCTTCGGCGCTCTTATCGTCTTTCAAGATATTACCGAAGAGCAGCATCTCGAATACCTCAAATCGGAATTCATTTCTCTTGCGAGTCACCAACTTCGGACCCCACTTTCATCAATCCGCTGGTATATTGAAATGTTAGGAGATACTACCCAGCAGCTTACGGACGATCAGCGACAGTATGTCGCGGAAATTAGTCATTCCGTTCAACGGATGATCGATTTAACTGGTGCACTGCTGCACGCTGCTTGTATGGAGAATAACGATACAAAAATGGAAATACATCCTGTAGATGTTGTGGTGCTTACGTCTGAAGCTGTAACCGATACGCAGGAATCATTTACCGTAGCATCTATTCAACATACCCTTACTCTTCCGCAAGAGCCCTTACTGGTGATGGCGGATGCAATGATGCTCCGTGTTGTTTTGCAAAATCTATTAACGAATGCAATCAAGTACTCTCCAAAAGGGGCGACGGTTGCGGTTCATGTCGAGCGCAAGGATGCTCGGGTGTTTATTCACGTTGCAGATGCGGGGATAGGTATTCCAGCATCGGAACAGTCGCGTATTTTCGAAAAATTCTTCCGGGCCCAAAATGTCCGCACGGTAGATACAGATGGCAATGGCCTTGGTCTCTACATTTGTAAATCGATCGTCGATCGTTTGGGTGGTGTTATGAGCTTCGAGAGTATCGAGAATAAGGGGACGACCTTTACGGTGAGTTTGCCGCTAGTACAGAACGCGTGACGTGTACTACGTGGAGCCGCTGGCCGGATTTGAACCGGCGACCTACTCATTACAAGTGAGTTGCTCTACCAACTGAGCTACAGCGGCACGACACGTAGTATACAGATGTATTTCCATTCTTGAAGGGGAAGCTATTTCGTGGGATAATGATGATCCTGCTCTTTGGATGACCGCCCGCTTTCGCTCTCCGTTCGCTGCGCTCACTTTGAGCTTCAGCGGGCTTGCAGCCCTTTCTATCATAGATCGGGCGGTACGCCCGCCGAAGCTCCGAACGAGCAACGCGAGTGAGGAGCGGAGGCGGGAGGAACGTCCGGGCTTCACTGGAACGCCATGCGGCTAACGGCCGTCCGCGCATCGTATATCTGGTAAGGATGCGTGAGGAATAGTGCCACAGAGACGAACCCCGTCTACTCTCCTCAGGAGGGACCAATGGGGGTGAAACGCCTCGGGAACCGAGGGTCTATGTTCAAGGATAAGCGGGCCTGCCCGCCGAAGCCTTGGCGTAGGCGGGAAAACTCATGGTGAAGCAAGGAGGAATTGGGTCCGTGGATTCAGCGATGGTTCCGTCGCTCTACGAACCCCTCCGCACAGTGTCATGCATCCTCGTGGTGTCATGGCCGAGGTGGTCGAGCAATCGCCATCCCAGAGAGATGGTCATCTCGGGACGGTTTCCGTCCTAGACAAAACCCGGCGTACAGAAGGGCAGGACAAAGAAACGCATCATGCGCGTTTTTTTGTGCGTGAGTGATAGAATGGTTCCATGCAACTTCTTTCGTTGGTGTGCGTGTTCGTTCTGGCATCGCTCTCCCCTGCCTCCGCGCAGGGCATTCCTGCGCCAGCAAGTGCTACATCATCACCTTCTGTGTCGTGGATCGACGCAGCAACATTGATCGATACGTACCGCATTCCCGAAAAAGTCGCAGATGTGCGTGGCATCACCACGGACCCCACGGGCGAGAATGTCGGCTTGTACTTTTCCTCGTCGCGGAAGGGCACGTTTGCTGTGTATCGCAATGGTCGGCTCATGCAGCGTGGTGTTCATGCATCGCTCTACGAGACGCAGGAACCGACAATTTTTCGTATGACGGCGAGCGGTGATCTGCCGTCGGCGCTCGCCGACAAGATCCTGGCGGTCG
>CAZLEW010000001.1:18208-20365 GCA_964558635.1 uncultured Candidatus Peribacteria bacterium | reverse complement strand
TGCCACACCTCTCTCGCTTGGTGCGTATGCATTTTCGCTGGGGGTTTCGAGTGTGCATGAGCATGGTGGTCTGGTGACGTTTCCAGAGCACGGCAAGATTGTGACGTACAACATCGATCGCAATACACGGACGGTGCTCTATAGCCACGAAGGGGATGTGCAGTTTATGCGTCGTGTGGGTGGAACGATCGCATACACAGTGCTGAAGAACGGTAGAACACAAATGTATCGTAATGGACGACTCGTGACGAAGAAGTACGTGGATGATCCGTTCAACTTCGCTGTTTCCCCCGGGGGTGATGTGTATTTCTTCTCACGCATACCCCGTGGGTATGCCCTCTATCGCAATGCGCGACCGTACGTAACAGGGATTGGTCGCGGGGCGTACGTCGATGTCGATCCTGATGGGCATGTATGGCATATGTCGTACGTGCAAACACCCGCGAAGGATACCATCCACCTGCGGAAGGATCGGTCGGTTCAGAATCAACTTCCTGCAGGAGTCGCGAATGTAGAGTTATTCTTGGGGTTTGTGGATGGCGGATACGTGATGCGCGCATCATTCATCGATGATCCGTCCTCCTTTCGCCTCATTCGTGATGGTCAGGTGATCGGCGAGCCTTTCCTATTCGAATATCCCTACAACGACAGATTCGGGTTCGTGATGCGCGACGGGCATGTGATCTATCGCGGGTTCGACGGGGCGCGATGGCGTGTGTACGTCGATGGTCAGCCATTGAGCACGACGTCGCTGAAGAATGCCTTCTTTATGAGGATGCAAGACGGAACACTGACGATCTATGCGACGAAATAAGGCATCGTCCTTCGTAAGACGGTATACTGTGACTATCGCATGAAAAAGTCAGAAATCCTCTTCGGCGTCCTTCGTGTTCCAGTGGATGCGATCTGCGCCGTATTGGCGTTTTTCCTCGCATATGAACTTCGTGTGCAGAATGTGAATGTTTTGCCGTGGATCACGATTAAAGATGCATCGGCGACCCTGCCGCTCCCCGCTGATTACATGATCCATTTTGTGATTCCTGGAGCATGTGGGTTCGTGGTCATCGCGATGGTCATTGGGCTCTATGGCCTCCAGATGACGCGGAGTGCGTGGAACGAAATTGGTCGCCTACTCCTTGCATCCCTCGTGTGGATTGTGGGCGTCATGGCATGGTACTTCCTCATTCGTCAGGAGCTCTTCTTCTCGCGTCTCCTCCTTGTGTACGCCACGGTATTTCTGGCTCTTTTTACGTCTGTCGCTCGCGGGCTCCTCCTCTTGCTGCAGCGCGAACTTCTGACGCTTGGTATTGGTGTGCGTTCCGTGATGACGTATGGCAAGCATCCGCCGTCAGATCCAGCAACGCAGACGCTGCAGAGCGATCGTCGCTACCGCTATCTCGGTCATGTTCGGGATATGGATGCATTACGTAGAGCACACCCTGGCCGTATTGATCTTATGTTGCAGACGGATCCCAATCCCGAGAGTGACGCTACACGCACGCTCATTGAGCACTGTCGCAGTACGCACGTTGAATACGCTTTTTTCCCACCAGTCTTTGCGGATGTTCCGCACTTACTTGTGATCGAGCGCATGGGTCTTCTGCCGATGTTGCGGTTCAGGCCAACGCCGCTCGATGGGTGGGGGCGTGTGATCAAGCGTCTCTTCGATATCACAGTGAGTCTGTTCTTTCTTGTACTCTTCTCGCCCCTGCTTGTAGTTCTCGCTCTCGCAGTGTTGATCGATGGCGGGTTCCCAATCTTCTACGTCAGTCGGCGTATAGGGGAGCGTGGCGAAACTCCCGTTCCCGTTCTCAAGTTTCGTTCGATGGTGCGAGATGCCGATGCGCGTATTGCAGAAGTGATGGCGCTCAACCACCGTACAGATGGGCCGCTCTTTAAAGCAAAGTGCGATCCTCGTATTACGACGGTTGGGGCATTCATTCGAAAATGGTCGCTTGATGAACTACCGCAGTTTTTCAATGTATTGGCTGGGCATATGTCGCTCGTGGGGCCGCGTCCGCATTTGCCGCAAGAGGTCTCACTCTATACAAGTTTTCAGCGTCGGGTCTTTGCGGTGCGCCCAGGGATGACGGGCCTTGCGCAGGTATCTGGTAGGTCAGATCTCACGTTTGACCGTGAAGTGGCGTTGGATCTTCA
>CAZLEW010000001.1:6163-18198 GCA_964558635.1 uncultured Candidatus Peribacteria bacterium | reverse complement strand
GAAGAATGGTCACTCTTCCTCGATCTCTGGATTCTCTGGAGGACGGTTATTGTTGTGATGACTCGTAATGGTGCAGATTAATTGCGGGTATTTGCTATACTCTCTTTGTGGAATCCTCCCCCCTGCGTATCGTTGGCATTGTGTGTGGCTTTATGCTCTGTATCGTTCTTCTGCAGGCAGCGTTGCCAGAGTCATCATTGCCAGTTCCTCCGCCAGTAGCGCCAACAGGAGCGTGCCTTGGTGAGCCGATTACGGTTGAGTATGCATTCTCGGGGTGGCTCCAGCCGCATGCGTGCAGGGTGCAATGTCTCGACGACAACCCACGGTATATCCTCTATACCGATGGTCGCGCAACGCAGTGTCAGCGTCCGCCAGGATGTAATGACGAAGGGGAAGATAAAGGCGTTTTCTGCATCCCACCCGTTGAGTCACTGGATGAGTGATTGCTAGAGCGGCAGCGATTGCTGCAGGTCATCAGATTGTTTCGTTTGGGGTTTCTTGTTTTCGGTGGTTGTACCGAGTGTTTTCGTGATGTACGGGGCAGATGATGTGGTGGCGAATGTATGGAAGTACGCTTGTACGCGGTTGCCATACGATTTTTCTTTGAGACGTTGGTCAAGGATGATCACATCCGCGTGCTGCACAGCATGACGGGCGAAGCCCCGAAGCAGACGGAATAGGCGGTGGTACAGGCGTATGAGTGCATACTGCTCGAAGCCATTGCCAAACAACTCTTTCCTCCGTGTGAAGACTGGCTGACCCGGATGATCAAACGGGACGCTCTCGAGCACCAAGTGGTCTGCGGAGTTCTCTGGTAGGTCGATTCCTTCGTACATCCATGGTGTCAGCATCCAGATTGTTGTGCCTTTCGATGCTAAGAAGTCGCTCTCCATTCGCCCTTGTCCGCCTGCCATGCCTTGGCAAATGAGTGTTACACCCGCTGTTTCGAGGCGTACGGTGTGTTTCACGAAGGCATTTTCAATAATGCGCTTGCTCCCAACAAGTGCGATTGTTTTACCGTCGGGTGGGTGTTGTAAGAGTGCTTCGAGGGTACTATCTGGGAACGATACGGCAAATGTTTCAAGAGATGCAGCACTCAGAAGCGTACGCGGATATCCCTCGGGCAGTACAGCGGGAAGTGCTCCCTTCAGCGCAGGGGGGACAAGCAGGATGGTGGCATAGCGCTCGAAGAGCATCGATTTCAGGAGGAGGTCCACCCGTTCAGGTGCGCTTGTGAGGTTGACACTGCCGCTCTGGGCGCGTGTTTCGATCCATGCGAGCATGGGGATATCCGTTGGAGGCTTGAGGAAATTGCGTAGTTCGCCAAGGAGGTACCGCACCCGTGCAGGGAGAGTGGAATCGAGGAGCGTGTCGTCGACCAGTGTGTTCAGGCCTATCGTTTCTCTGCGCGAGCGATCTGCCGCTGTGAGCATGTGCTGATCTTCGCTATTTTTGATTGTTTCTGCCCACAGTGCCGCTCGATCTGCGATTTGCATCAGCATGTCGTGCCCTTGCGCTGCAGCCCGAAGATCATCGAGTGCCACCCATGAGCCGAGCGCTTTTGTTGCAGTATCTTCGAGCATCGATGCATCGTCGATGATCATGCGATCGCCCTCATGCACGACTCCATCGTCGCGTAAAAATGTCAGAAGTTGACGATGGTCGACGAGGTACACGGGCCCTGCTTCACTCAATTGCGCTTGGTAGATGGGGTGATCATCCGTTGCTGCTACTTTGCCGTTCCAGCTATCGCGCTCGCCAGCATGAAGTGCAAGATCTGCGCGTACGCGAGGCAAAAACCACGAGAGTTTCAGTGCGAGGGTTGCTTCGTCAGGTGTGAACTGCTCTTGGTGTTGCAGTGCGAGCGCCGCATCGGGGTTGAGTAATTGTGATGATGGATGAATGACCGTTACGTCGTGCATGTCGTGGCGCTTGAGCGCGTTATCGAGGTTTTTTACGGCGATCCATGTGCGGACGGATTCTTTCGTCGCGCTGGCAATGAGTGACGGAACGAATGCCGGATCCAGTGGTTCCTCGAGGAGTGTGACCGTACCCTTGATCGCCGCAGGGAGATCGATCGGTTCTGCGTCGCGCGTTGGAGTGTGTTTTCGTGCATTCTCAAGCCATTCGCCTTTTCCTCCTGCATCTGGCAGCGCATCGAAAAACAGACGGTAGCCCTCGTGTGAGCGACGCATCACGCTTTTTGCCTCTGCGATGTTTGCGGCTGGAAGTGCGCAGAGACGTTCCCAGATTGCGCCGAGGAGTGCAGCGGTTGCACGAACATCGCCAAGTGCGCGGTGTTGCGGCTCATGAGGCAGATGCAGTGCGGCACTGAGGTATTGCAGCGAGTAGCTTTTCAACTCGGGAAACACGAGTGCCGCCAGAAGCGACGTATCGATCCACGGTCTCTGGGTAAGATCGATTCCATCCCCCTTGAGCATATTCAAGTCGAATTGCAGATTTTGACCTACGAGCAGGGTTTCTGCGCCGAGCGTTGTGACAAATGAGTCTTTCACTTCGTCGATCGTCGGTGTTCCTTCCAGCATCGTAGGGTCGATGCGTGTGAGTACCTGCACGTGCGGCGGCAATGCATCGGGCGCGCTTGTGAGTGCTTCGAATGTGCCAGTGACCACACCCTGTTCATACCGTTCACAGGCCAATTCAACGATATGGTGAACGCGAGGCACAAAGCCCGTTGTTTCGGTATCGAGCACCGCGAAGGGCATGGGGGGAAAACGTGTCATGATGGGATCATAGCGCCGCTTTTAAAAAGGAGTAGTATGGTTTTATGTCTCTACATCAACAGGAAAAGCGGTGGATGTTCATCGGTGGCATCGTTGGGCTCTTCATCGGTTCGATCGCCATTACATTGTCGCTCTGCGGCGTGAGTTTTGTGCCGGAAAACGCAATACATGTTCTTCCGAAGCCGCTCTGTGCTGTGCTAACAGCTGGTGATACCGATGCAACGGTCATGGTGATGATTGCGTTCTATATCCCCCTTCTTCCATTCATGATCGCCGCCGGTCCTGTGATGGGTTCACTGACAGAGATGGGCGGTTCGGCTTTTACTATCGTGGCGCAAGTGATGCTCTTTGTGGTCCCTCCCGTCGGATATGCGACCTATGCCTATCTTCTGCTGGTGTTGATTCGGCGCCGGAGCGTGAGCGCAGAGAAATCGTCCGGTGGGTTACAGCCTACCGAAACGCGGGCCGCTGGCGTTGCGTGGTGGAAAAAGTAAGAAGAAATAACGACACCAGTGTGCCGTCATTTCTCGTATTGAAACAGTTAGGCCGCAACTGCTCCTTCGCCAACAAGTGGCTGCCCTTCGTCTGGGGTGTTGGATTCACCAGGCGTTTCTGTGGCAGGGGTTGTTGGTTCCGTCAGAATAGTCACAGGTACGTCTTCTCCGCGAAGCTCTGCAAGTTTTGCCTGGAAGGCCGGGAGCTCTTCGTAGTTATACATATCGAGTTCGTAGCCTGTGAGCTCGGTTGCGAGGCGGATATTTTGCCCCTTCTTTCCGATGGCCATCGGGCGCTGCGTTTCTTCGACGAACACCGCTGCGCGCTTCTTGATTTTACGACCGTCTTGGTCGCTGCCTTCTTGATCGTTCACAATGATGACAGCCGAGATCGACGCAGGCTGCAGTGCGGTGCTGATGAGCTTGATCGGATCGTCGTTCCACTCGAGCATATCAACGCGCTCGCCGTTGATCTCCTCCATCACCGCTTGGATACGCACACCTTTCTGGCCGACGCATGCGCCGATCGGATCAATACGCGGGTCGCTGCTCTGGACGGCAACCTTGCTACGGAAGCCAGCGTCACGCGCGAGGCCACGCACTAAGACATCGCCATTGCGGACTTCGGGGATTTCGAGTTCGAGGAGTTTTTTGACCAGATTCGAGTGCGTGCGCGAGATGCGGAGTTGAGGCCCCTTGCTGGTCATTTCGACCTTCTCGAGGTACACGCGAATACGCTTACCTGTGTAGTAGTGTTCACCAGGGATTTGCTCGCGCCATGGGAGCGACACGGCCATGCCTTCAACCTCGAGCGTGACCCAGTTCGGGTCTGTTTTTGTGACGGTCGCTGTGAGGAGTTCATCTTCACGATCTTTAAATTTAATGTAGAGGCTCATGCGCTCTGCCTCCTGCAACTTCTGTAAGATCACCTGCTTGGCTGCTTGCGCGGCAATACGACCGTACTCGGCGGGCGTCACATCGATCTCAATTTCATCACCTTCTTCTGCATCGCGCTTGATGCGCTTTGCCTCGGCGAGGCTAATTTCGAAGTTTTCATTCTCGACGGATTCCACCACTTCTTTAATCACCAAAATCTGTGGGCCTTCGCCGCCTTCAGGGAGGTTCACACGGATTTCTTGTTCTTTATTGCCATAGTCCTTGCGATACGCCGTGGCGATTGCCTGCTTCACCGCTTCGAGGACTTGGTCCGGCGAAACGTTCTTCTCAGAGCAGATCTGGTTAATGGCGGCGACGAATGATGCTTTCATAAGAATGATGGGGAGGAACGTCTTGTGGGAAAAGCCACCGTCCCGACCATAGTGGGACAGTGAAATAAGAGAACATCCACAGTGTACGGTAGCCCGCTGTAAAAGCAAGTAAAAGTGCCTTTCTCTGTGTTATTGCAGTACTATGCCGATTTCTGGCCCTTCGCTCGCGTTTTGGTCGTGACGGGCTTGCGCGCATTTTTCACGGCAACAGCCGCAGGTGGGAGCGGAACAGAGGACCTTTTTGACGAACGCTTCGGGAAGACTGAGAGCACAGCGATCATCCATCCGAAGAAGAGGATAGTGGGGGCCCACGCTGCACTGAGGCTCGTCATGTTCAATGCGAATCCGAGCAGGAGTGAGCTCGTGAGGCCAAATGCACCAAGGCGGTAGAGTGTGCCATACGGCAGGCCGCGACCCATAACAGAGGAGGCAAGGAGAAGAAGGAGTGAGGCCCACAGGAGGAAAAAGAGGTTCATCGCCCAGAAGACGCCGCCGAGGATCCATGGAAGAACAAGCAGAAAGAAGAGGGCAGCACCTGCGGTGAGCCACGGAAGGAACGGGGTAATGCGTAGCGTGAGAAGTGTGACGTACCCTGCGATCACATCTTCAGTAATGATGGTATGTTCTGCCTCCGAGAGGCTCATGACGCGCAGGCCGTTCTTGTCTATCATCACAAGCGATGTTTTTGTGAGAAGGGCTGCCGTGTCGTACGTATCGAAATCTTCGATCGATGCAGCAGTATCGATGACGATGGCATGGGTCTTTGAGTTTTGCTTGAGCGATTGCCACTCCTCTGGAAGATCAAAGACGATTGGTTCCTGGGCATTCGTGCTGAGGACGCCGCCGCTGATCGTGAGGATGAGTTCGTCCGGGTACCAATTCTGGAGAGTGGTGAGGTGGGTATTCGCCAGCGTGGTTGCCTTGGGTGCAAGAAGCGCCAGGCCAACGATAAATGGGAGCATCATGAAGAAGGCGATCGTGCACGTAAGGGCATAGAGATACCCCAGGGCAGATCCTGTGCGTCGACCCGCAAAGTCGTTCATGTAGGAGCGAGCATCCGTTGATGCGCGCCAGATGGTGTGTGCGAAGCGTGTGAGGAACATGGGGGTATCGTAGCACATACATTTCTTATGCATCGCTCATCCCTTCCAGTAACGCTTTTGCGTGTTTCCCGCGCATGGTAGGAAGAAACGCGAGCATGCGATATGCAGCACGTTTCCACCCTTTCGGCATGCGATCGAATGCTGGGTCGCGCAGAGCAAAGAGGCGCGCGGTTTTGCCGATCGTACGCATGCGCTTGAGGGAATCTTCGAGGTCGATCCGGTGATGGTGGAGGGCAAGCGCTGCTGGCTCATAGACGAGACCGATCCCTTTTTCTTTCAATTCTTTGCCGAAGACAACATCTTCCCATCCGTACTCCGTCAGTCCTTCGGGGAACGGCGTTGCCTTTGCGATTGCGGCGGGCAAGCTTAGGTTCCCTGCATAGGTGAAGCGATCTTGCATCGATGCGGGGATGCGTTGCCCTTTGTACTGCTCGAGAAAGCGGTAACCAAATTGCCAGCCTGTGTGGTCGAGCCAGCGCATAACGGGCGTAATGCCGACTGTGGGATCCCATTCACTCAGGCCGAGGACAGCAGATGTTGGGTGTGCTGCATGCATCGCGAGATGTGCTTCACATGCGTGTGATGCAAGGAGCATGTCGTCGTTGAGGAAGAGGATGGTTTCTCCTCTCGCCTCTTTCACGCCTCTATTGCGCGCTGCACCTTGCTGCGCCTTTGGTATTTCGTAGAAGTGTACAGGGATCTTCCACGTTCGTTTCATCACGGCGTCGACCGTTGCAGGATCATGCCCGTCACTCACGACGATCACCTCGATCTGGCCTGCAATCGTTTGTCGTTCGAGGTGCTCCAGGCATGTCGTGAGGATCACGGCCCGTTTGTAGGTAGCGATAACGACAGAGAGTGAGGGAACGTGCTGCACCGCGCCAGTCTACGCTTGCAAAGACCTGCTATGCGAGCCGTTTTCCTCTATCGTGTGAAAGGTCTTGACCCCTACCTGGGGTGGGGGTAGTATCCTCGTATGACAACCGAACGACAGAGCGCAACGCTCGCCATTAAGAAAGCTGCCGGCCTCCTCGCAACAATTCAGACAATGCTCGATGAGAACACCTACTGCATCGATATCATGCAGCAGAATTTAGCCGTGATCGGCCTTCTCAAATCTGCGCATCAATCGCTCCTCGAAGGGCACTTAAACAGTTGCGTGTCATCGGCGCTTGCTGCAGGGGGCACGAGCAAGAAGCAGAAAATGATCGATGAAATTATTCGTGTGAGCAAACTCGCTGCGAAGTAATTCCTTTCCTCTCCCCTCTCCATGGAACGCATCACTCTTTCTGTTCGTGGCATGCACTGCCGATCGTGCGAGTTACTCCTCGAGGGGGCCCTCCGCGATATCGACGGCGTAACCATGGTGAAAGCGAGTACAAAAAAAGGGCTCGTGACGGTTGGTTTTGAGAAGGGTGTGGATGAGGGGCGTGTGAGTGATGCAATTCGGAATGCGGGGTACGACGTGGGCGAGCATGCGTCTGTACCATTGCTTACGAAAGATGGTGATGAGTATGCCATGCTCTTCTTTGCGGTCTTACTTGTGCTCGCAGGTGGCATGTTGTTGCAAAGGGTTGATTTCTCGGCATTTGGCTTTCGTGGTGGCAATGTGGGGAGCGTTTCCTCGTCGCTTCTTCTGGGGCTCACGGCTGGCGTCTCGACCTGTATGGCGCTCGTGGGCGGGCTTGTCCTTGGTATTGCGACACGTCATGCAGCGCTGCACCCCGAGGCAACGATCACAGAGAAATTTCGACCGCATCTATTTTTTACGCTTGGCCGCATTCTTGGCTTTTCGTTCCTTGGCGGTTTGCTGGGGCTTGTGGGCACGCTCATTGCGCCATCGAGTGTTCTGCTCGGGATCCTTATGATGATCGTCGCGCTGTTCATGCTCTTCATCGGTCTGCAAATTACCGGTATTTCCCCTGTGCTGAGTCAAATGTCGTTTACGCTTCCTTCAGGCATTGCGCGGTTCTTTGGTATCAATCGCATGCACAAGAAGGAATATAGTCACCGTCGTGCACTCACACTCGGCGCGCTCACGTTTTTCCTTCCATGCGGATTCACGCAGCTCGTGCAGATATCTGCCGTAACATCGGGAGGGTTTCTGCAGGGGGCACTCCTCATGGGCGCGTTTGCGCTTGGGACTGCTCCGGGATTACTCGGTATTGGCGGGCTCTCATCGGTGATGCGCGGCTCAGCAGGGAAGATGTTCTTCAAAGTTGCTGGTGTCGCCGTGATCGCGCTTGCAGTGTTCAATCTTCGTGGGGGGTTTAATGTGACGGGTTGGAGTATTCCGATCTGGAGCAATGAGCCAGGGACAGCGACGACAGTGATAGACGGTGTTCAAATTGTACGAATGGAACAGTATTCCTACGGTTACCGACCAGCCGCATTCATGATAAAGCGGAACGTACCTGTTCGATGGATCATCGATTCGACGAATAGTAATTCGTGTGCCTCCAGCTTACGTGTGCCGACGTTAAAAATTTCGCGCACGCTCTCGCCTGGTGAGAACATCATTGAATTCACACCCACGAAGACGGGGCAGATTCGTTTCACATGCTCTATGGGGATGTACACGGGGTCATTCACCGTCGTCGACTAATACGAAGCATTCTTTTCTACTTCTGCTCTCTTCATTGTATGGCATCCCGCATCATCCTTCAGGTATCTGGCATGCACTGTGCATCGTGCGCGGGTCTGATTACAAAAGCACTCACAAAAGCAGATGGCATTACCGCTGCCAATGTGAACCTGGCGTCAGAGAAAGCGACGGTAGATTTTGACCCAGCAGTGACCAATGCTCTACAGATTAAGCGCCTCATCGAGAAGGCGGGATACGGTGCACGAGAGTCAGATTCCAGTGTTCCCGAGGGTGCGCATCTTCATCGTGAAGAGTCGATTGCATCGTCGCGCACCGCGTTCCTCTGGTCCTTCATTTTGAGTGCGCCGCTCGTGTATTTCATGATGCTCGATTTTTTCTTCTGGCTCCCAGGGACGGTTATACTTCCGCCGTTTATTGGTGTTCTTTCTTTTCTGCTCGCAACACCCGTCCAATTCGTTCTCGGGTGGAGGTTCTACCGCGGGATGTGGTCCGCGTTGCGTATGCGCACGTTCTCGATGGATAGCCTCATCGCGATCGGCACGACCGTGGCATATGGCTACAGCGTGGTGAATCTTGTTCTGTATGCACGTATCACAGGATCCTTCATTGGAATCCTCAGCGAGAAGATCCCCAATCTTTACTTCGAAACGTCCGCGTTACTGATTACGTTCGTCCTCCTCGGCAAGTGGCTCGAGGCGAAGGCAAAAGGAAGAACATCGCGCGCAATCGAAAAGCTCATGGGGCTTCGCGCGCGTAGTGCTCATGTCGTACGCCAAGGAAAAACGATCGACATTTCGATCGACGATGTCATCGTTGGCGATATACTTCTCGTGCGGCCTGGTGAAACGATTCCCGTTGATGGGACGGTGACGAGTGGTGAAACGCACATTGACGAATCGATGCTCACGGGCGAGAGCATGCCTGTGGCGAAGGCGGTCGGTGCCAGGGTGATTGGCGCGACGGTGAACGGGTATGGCAGTATCGAAATGACGGCACAGAGCGTTGGTGGCGAGACGGTCCTCGCGCAGATCATCCGACTTGTAGAAGAAGCGCAGGGCTCGAAGGCTCCTATTCAAGGCATTGCAGATCGTATCTCTGCATGGTTTGTTCCAGCGGTGATCCTTGCTGCGGTTCTGACGTTCGTGCTGTGGTATGTCTTCTTCGGAGCAACGCTCTCAGTCGCCCTCATGACGGCGACCGCGGTGATCGTGATTGCGTGCCCGTGTGCCTTGGGGCTCGCGACCCCGACGGCGATCATGGTGGGCACAGGTCGCGGGGCCGAGCTTGGGGTGCTTATCAAAGGTGGCGAGCCACTCGAGGCTGCAAGTTCCATCGATACTGTCGTCTTTGATAAAACGGGCACTCTCACAGAAGGAAAGCCATCTGTCACAGATATCGTGTGCATCGGTGAGAGCACGGAGGATGAAGTTGTACGAATTGCAGCAGGGTTAGAGCGGCAATCGGAACACCCTCTCGCGCTTGCAATTCGGCATGCTGCGGAGGCGCGCAACATCGAGAGCGAGACGGTGACGAAGTTTGAGGTCATTGCAGGGAAGGGTGTGGCAGGAGGTATCAATGGTGTGACGTATGCCCTTGGGAATCGTGCATTGATGATCGATCGAGGTATTGAAATGGCTCAAGCTGAAACGGTGATGGAGAAGCTGGAGGAGCAGGGAAAAACAGTTATCCTCTTAGCACAGGGTAACAACATCATCGCATGCATTGCGATCGCCGATACCGTGAAGAAGACCGCAGTGGCCGCAGTACAGGCGCTTCGGGCGATGGGAATTTCGATTGTGATGCTGACGGGTGATCATCCGCGCACGGCACGCGCAATCGCGCGAACATTGGGGATTGATGATGTGCTGGCAGAGGTCTTGCCTGCGGATAAAGCGGCGAACATCAAAGCATTGCAGGCCGCAGGGAAGCGCGTGGCAATGGTGGGAGACGGCATCAACGATGCACCCGCCCTGGCAGAGGCGACGGTTGGCATCGCGATGGGATCTGGCACAGATATTGCTATGGAGGCAGGTGGCATCATCCTCATGCGCAGCGATCCAATGGCGGTTGTGACGGCGGTCCGTCTTGCGCGTGCCACAATGCGCACGATTCGGCAGAACTTTTTCTTCGCGCTTGTGTATAACGTGATCGGTATTCCGATTGCCGCGCGTCTTCTCTTTTCATCGTTTGGGCTCTTCCTCAGCCCCGAGCTTGCGGGTCTCGCAATGGCGCTTTCATCGGTCTCTGTGGTGCTCAATGCGTTGCTCCTGCGATCATTCATGCCCGATACGCGGCGCATCCTCCCGCTTGTTGCCCCGGTGATCATGGTGGTGGTCTTCCTTGCACTCTTCTACGAATCTGCGCAGCTCAGCACACTCCTCATGAGTAGTAATGCGCGTATTGCATCGCTTGAGACGATTCATCAATCGCTTGCGGCGATCAACCGCGGTCCGCTCGTGGCCGTGTTATCACCTGTGGGTCAGTTAAAAATCTTCCTTCGGATGCCAGAAGAGGGCATGGGTTTTCCGCTCGCAGAAGGGACCGAGACGCTTGAGTCGGGTGATATTCTCCTTGGGGCAGATGAAGCCGCAATGATGCGCAGGGAGAAATTGATCAGCGACATCGGGAGCACACTCACGGGTGCATTCGGGCCAGAAACAGTGCGTATTGCCGGTGTCCTGGCGCCAACGGGGACGATCCTCGATGATCTCCATATCGTGAATGCAGAAACCTTTGCAGACCTCGCGAGTTTCGGGTCGATGCAGATTATTGATGATTACGGGGTACCAAAAATCTTCCTCCTCGTTTCCGATGCACAGGCACTCCCGCCGACCGTGCAAGCACTCCTCTCGGGCGATGATCTGCAGACCGATACAACGGGACGCGTCACGATTGTGGTTGGCTCACGCGAAGCGCGCATGATGCGCCGGCTGAGGCTTATTGCAGGGGAAGGGTCAGAGATCGATGGGCTCTTTGGCATGAACGTGCGCATTGGGACGATTCTGCCCGCAACAAAGACAATGCTCGATGAAGTCCACATCGTGCCATCGTCTGTGCGGCTTATTGCTCCTGCCGTTGCGCAGTAAGTTCATCGCTTACTTCTGGAAGCGCGTACGTGGGTAGTACGGCTTCCAGATGTTTGAATATCGGTTCAATTTCAGCACGAATGCATGTAGCTATTATTGGATCACGCATCATGGGTATATCAATCATGTACTGTCTTGCCCGTGCAATGAGGAAATCAATTTCCTGATCACATAGCGTCAGTGTTTCGAGTGTGAGACGTCGAAATTGCATCATCAGCCGCAATTGCTCTGCAATTTCAGCCGCGACGAGTTCGATCTGTCGGGGGACGAGAGGGAGTGTCATCTCCGCCTGGAAATAGAGGGGGATGCCCAAAATGTCCAGAATACTTGACCCACGAACACGCATAACTAGGCATTTTCCTCTCTCTTTTTGATATGTCAATTACGCATTCAGATCTCTACGCTGCTGCCATGCGCACATTCAGCATCGATCTCGCATCGCATGAGGGGCACATTGCGTGTGTTGAAGGCAATGCGGTGCGTGCGCTTCGGCTTGCCGGTCGCGTCTATGAGCACGAGCTCATTGATCTGGCAGATGTCGTATTGCACGAAGCGGGTTGGAATAAAAAAGAGATAGAGCGCATTGCGTGCAACGTCGGGCCTGGGGGGTTCACGAGTGTCCGAGGCGGCGTTGCATTCGCGAATGCGATTGCGGATCAATTACAGATTCCGCTCGCGGGGTATCACGGTAGCACGTTGATCATCGCACGGGCCGCCGCAGAGGCGCAGCGCGCT
>CAZLEW010000001.1:0-6153 GCA_964558635.1 uncultured Candidatus Peribacteria bacterium | reverse complement strand
ACACCACAGTGCAGAAATATTTTGGATCCATTCAACACGTCGTGATCAGGTGTTCATCCGTGGCGGCCCATGGGCAGAACCGACAGTGATTGCACTCGCCGACGTGCTTGCAGAGGCTAAAGACAAGACGGTCATGGGCGATCTGTTAGACGAGCATAGACAAGCCCTCATCGCGATCGGCGCCGTCTTCCCCGTCCCGGCCACGCTCGAGTCGGTCCTTCCGCCGTTTGTAGAGGGTTTATCGTACGAAAAGAAGCTGCTCACCCCCTGGTACGGCCGAGGGATCTAAAAAAAGCCTAGCGGGTATCCGCCAGGACTTTTTGATGAGCCAATTGCCTATCTTCTTGGTTCAGTTTTTTCGCATTTGTTCCATATTGCGAGTGGTAGATCAACGAATACATGTTTAAGTACCGTGCATGTGAAGAAGTATTTGAGACCTCCCACAAAGAGAATGAATATCACCGCAAGTAATGTTAGTGGCCAGAGCCAAAAGAGAAAAACAATTACCCTGTTGGCTTCTTGGTCGGTAAATGGGATGATGTAAGACCTTGGTTTCTGTATGAAACAGATTATGCGCGTCAGTCTGTCAGCGTTTCGTACGAGCAAAATCAGGAACACGACCCCAGCGACAACATACCCGCTAATCGATAGTGCTAATTCTATCAGCCAAAAGAAGAGCGTATTCATTGTTGACTCCCTGTGTGTGAAGGATCCGAAACGTAATAATATTATATTGTTTATGGTAAATTAGTCAACATCTTGCTGAGAGAGAGTGAATTGCTCGTCTCGTGACATTCACTGCGCTACACTACGCCGTCATGGCAATCCTCGATTCCATCAATCGGCTCTTGGGGGACCCAAACGAAAAAGAGTTAAAGAAGCTCTGGCCCATTGCCCATGCCGTGCGCGAGAAGGAGAAAGATCCTGCAATTCGCGCGTTGACGAGGGAGACCCTCCCCGCGAAGACTGCAGAATTGAAGGAGCGTTTTGCAGCAGGAGCGACGCTCGATGAACTCCTCCCCGAGGCATTTGCAGTTGTCGTGCGTGCATGTGAATTGATCCAGGGCGAAACACTCGGGATCGGTACTCAGGCGCTTGTGTGGGATATGATCCCCTTCGATGTACAGTTGCTCGGCGGGGTGGTGCTGCATCGTGGTGGTATTAGTGAGATGAAAACCGGTGAAGGAAAGACGCTCGTCTCTACCCTCCCTGTGTATTTGAATGCGCTTGCGGGCAATGGTGTACACGTCGTGACGGTCAACGATTACCTCGCAAAGCGTGACTCGGCATGGATGGGTGTGCTCTACAAAGCGCTTGGCCTGACTGTCGGGTGCGTGGTGCACGGACTGTCGACCGAGGAGCGTCGGGCCGCGTACGGCAGTGACATCACCTACGGCACGAATAACGAATTCGGGTTTGATTATTTGCGCGACAACATGGCGTCGTCCTTGAGCAATAAAGTACAGCGCCAGCTGAATTTTGCCATCGTTGACGAAGTGGACTCGATCCTCGTCGATGAGGCCCGCACGCCGCTGATCATCAGTCAGCCCGCAGGCGAATCGACTGCGAAATACAGTAAGTACGCCGTACTTGTCCGCCAGTTGCAGCCGACGACGCATTTCACGAAAGATGAGAAGCAGCGTGCGGCGGTTCTGACGGACGACGGTATAAAAATGATGGAGAAGCTCCTTGGGATCGAGAATATCTACACCGAGAAAGGCTTCGAAGAAGTGCACCACATCGAGCAGGCATTACGTGCGCACGCCATCTACCAGCGCGACGTCGATTACGTGGTCAAAGATGGCGAGGTGATCATCGTGGATGAGTTTACGGGGCGTCTCATGCCGGGGCGTCGTTACAGTCATGGCCTTCATCAGGCGATCGAAGCGAAGGAAGGCGTTGAGGTGCAACGCGAGAGCAAGACACTCGCGACCATTACATTTCAGAATTACTTCCGTCTCTACAAGAAGCTTGCGGGCATGACCGGTACGGCGAAAACGGAGGAGGAAGAATTTGAGTCGATCTATAAGTTGCGGACGGTCGTGATCCCCACGCATCGCCCGATGGTGCGCGTTGATAATCCGGATTCTATTTATCGCACGGTGAGCGCGAAGTTCATCGCCGTGGCGAAGCTCGCGAAAGAGAAGCACGCACTGGGCCAGCCGGTGCTGATCGGTACGACGAGTATCGAGAAGTCAGAAGTCATGAGCGCACTGCTGACGGAGCATGGCGTCGCGCACAGTGTGTTGAATGCGAAACAGCATGAGAAAGAAGCCGAGATCGTTGCGCTTGCCGGGCAAAAAGGAACCGTGACGATCGCCACGAACATGGCTGGTCGCGGGACCGATATTAAATTAGGTGAGGGTGTTGCTGCTCTAGGGGGGCTCTGCATCATTGGTACGGAACGCCACGAATCACGTCGTATCGATAATCAGTTGCGTGGTCGCTCGGGCCGCCAAGGCGACAAAGGCGAGAGTCACTTCTTCGTGTCGATGGAGGATGATCTCATGCGGCTCTTCGGCGGTGATCGCTTGAAGTCGATGATGGAGAAGCTCCAGGTGCCCGATGATCAGCCATTGCAGAACGCAATCGTCAGTCGGTCGATTCAAAGCGCGCAGAAGCGCGTCGAGGGTCATCACTTCGACATGCGCAAGCACGTCCTTCAGTACGACGACGTCATGAATCGTCATCGCGATATCATCTACAAGCGTCGTCATGCCCTCCTCGAAAAACTGGCAGCTCGCGAATCAGAGCCTGGCCTGTCCGCCGAAGCCAGCGCGAAGGCGGAAGGCCTCCGAGGTGATATTGTGAAGGCTCTCACCAAAGAAGTTGCGAGCATCGCTCTCTCGCATGCGCCGACGGTTGATGTTGATGCGTGGGAGGTCGAGAACATGGCTGATGCGTTCGGCGCACTGCATCCGGAGCTAAAAGAAGTGCTTTCGCCCGAGAAGATCCGCGCGGCTCGTGATCCAGACACGTTGAAGGACCTCGCGGAGACGTCCGTCGTCGCCCTCTACGAGGCAAAGTGTGCGGCGCATCCGTCGGATGTGGTCTCACGTGCAGAGCGCGTGGTGGTGCTCCGGAGCATCGATACGCACTGGATGGATCATATTGATACGATGGCGCACCTGCGCGAGCAAGTGGCGTTCTCGGGGTATGCCCAGCGTGATCCGCTGATCGAGTACCAAGATCGTGCGTTCCGCATGTTCCAGGAGTTACTGCAGACGATCGACGTCACGATTGCCCGTACGTTGATGAATATTGATTTTGCGCAGTTTGCGCCGCAGAGGATCATTCAGCAGGCCGATGAGGAACTCTCGGGCCTGCAAACGAACGAGAATGAGATCGAGAGCGAATTGGAGAAGACGGGCGTGGGGGGAGCTGCTCTTGCAGGTAGTTCCGTTCTGCAGCAGGCGGCGAAGCGCCATTCACCAAGTGTGGGCCAAAGGCCCGCCGTAGCCGCAGCGAAGGTGGGCCGCAATGATCCGTGCCCGTGTGGCAGCGGCAAGAAGTACAAGAAGTGTCACGGTATACACGAGTAAAAAGCCGCAGGCTCGACCGGGGTCGAGGTACTGCGGCGTTGAACGTTCGCGGTGGTTATTTTCTCTGTGCCTGTATGGCAGAATCGAGATCGTCGTAACGTGGAAAGTTGCGGTTACTAGATGCCTGAAACAATTCAAGAGGAAGTGGGTCGAGGCCGCACACAGATACGAGGGTATCGCGATGTTCTGGCCAGCGTTTTTTCATTTGATCATTCGCTTCAGTGAGCACAGTGAAGCACTCACTGTAGAAATACTCCACTGCATTGAAGTCAAAAATGACCCGCTTCGCTTGGGGGTACGTATCGATGACAGCGTTGACCTGATTGCTAAGTTCCGCTTTATGCGAACCAAAAACCTTTCTGACACTGATCGTGATCAGGATCTCGTCGCCTGAAAGAAGTCGAGCGTCAATGATTGTTGTCTGTTGCGGATTCTTTTTCATACAGACTGCCCCTTATACTTGGTGGTGTGAACGAACGTTCTCATTGATCATACAATGAAATGCTAATGAAGCAACTCTGTTATTACTTTGCATGAAGAGTACCATTTTCGCATGCGCATACTTCTATTGTCCGCTTTATTGCTCCTGTTTCCTCTCGTCACGCACGCATCCTTCGTCGACGTGCCAGAGTGGCATGCGTACGAATACGCCATCAGCGAGATGCAGTTACGCGGCGTCGTGACGGGGTACTCTGACGGGACCTTCAAGCCGAATGCGAGTTTGAACCGCGCGGAGTTCGTCACGATGGTCATTCGTTCGCTCTACGACGACAATGCGACATGGGCTGGTTGCCCAAATGAATCCAAGGTGCGTGGCGTCGCGCCTGATGTTGCCCGCGATAGTTGGTACGAAATAAGCGTCTGCTTCGCCAAGGAGAAGGGCATTATGCAGGGGTACCCCGATGGCCTCTTTCGGCCAGAGCAAACGATCAACGTTGCCGAGGCGAGTGCTATCGTTGCGCGGGCATTTCAGTTGCAGTACGAAGAGCAAGTCGATGCGTGGTATCGCGGCCCTATGATTGCGCTGGGTGACAAAGGCGCATTGCCCATTTCCATGGTCTCGATGGCAGATCCAGTTCGTCGCTTCGAATTGGCGGGCATGCTCTACCCCCTCCTCACAGGCGACGAAACAACTCGCCCGTCCTTCACGTATGACGATTTTATTGGCACGGGGCATGACGCATCGCGCTATGAGGGTATGCAGAAAAACATTCGTGCTGCGTACGATCAGCAGGTAACAGCGGGGACATTGCGTGACTACTCCGACGCGCGCTTCGACGGGTGCGGCGCCGTGTCGTCGTACGTAGAGATGCCGTGGTACGCGAATCTCTCGAACAAGCTCGACGCGTATCCGAAGACGTTCTGGGAGAAGGAACGAACGTTCGAAGGTTGCTACGCCGCTGATGCTCAGCTTTTTGTATTCGTTGGTCCCAGCGATTACTGCACGCCAGGAAGCGTGTTTCGCTACGATATTCAGAGTGGCCAACTCAGCGAAGCATCGGTGAATTGGCATTCAAGTAGTCGATGCCAGCCGACGATCGGCACATTCGGTAAACGCGTCGGCACGACGATCCCGATGATGGGCGGATTTGGCGACGCCGGTTGCAGTTCGACGGATTACTACACCTACGATTTCGTGAAGAACCACGTGAACTACGATAAGTCAGCCTCTCGTTGCCAGGGCGAACAGGATACGTGGATCTATTACTAAACCGATGGATCTATCGCGAGAGCAACGGCCCCGCAAACTCGTCACGCTCGTGCTTGTGCATGAGGGCGGCAAGGTGCTGCTAGGCATGAAGAAGGACGGCTTCGGCGGTGGGTGGTGGAACGGCTTCGGTGGCAAGGTGGAGGCAGGCGAGACGATCGAAGCAGCGGCGCGGCGCGAGCTTCTGGAAGAAGTTGGCATCGATGTAGCGGTCCTCGAGAAGGCGGGGCTGCTGTACTTCGATATCGAGGGCGATGAACGACTGCACGAGTGTCATGTGTTTCGCTGATCGGGCGTTATCGGCGAGCCCGTTTAATAGACGGAGATGATCACGCCGCGATGGTTCAATGTGTCTGAAATCCCCTATGATCACATGTGGAAAGGTGACGATGCGTGGATGCCTGCGTTCTTCGATGGGAAATTCATTGAAGGTGTCCTCCTCTTCAACGCGAAGTACGATTTGCTAAGTGCGGCAATCCGCTCGGCATAGGAGTAGGCTGTGTGCATGCGCACCCTCCTTCGTCTTATCCCCGTCGCCATTATTTTGACCATTGCATCATCCGCATATGCCCTCTCCCCTGTGGCGTGCACGATGGATGCCAAGCTCTGCCCCGACGGCGTGACGTATGTGGGTCGCGATGGAAACAATAATTGTGAATGGGAGAAGTGCCCCGGCGAGGAACAACAATGCGCACCGTATGTTTGTATGAACGGGAAGACCCACCCGCGTTGCAGCGACGATGGCCACGTGATTAATTACGTTGCCGCGCCGTGTCATATGGATGGCGGCGAGGTGAGTGAATTGTTCAACGATGTGACGGCAGATCACCCAAATGCCGAAGCGATCGCCTACGTGAAAGCGGAGGGAATTGTTGAAGGCTATAGCGATGGTACCTATCGTCC